>MNXL01000085.1 GCA_001871755.1 Anaerolineae bacterium CG2_30_64_16 | reverse complement strand
ACGCAAATGTCGCGGGGTAATACTATAGCGCGGCCTCCTGCCGCAACCGAACCGATCACCACAAAGCATGTCTTGAGCCTGTCGAAAGGGCACAAAAACACGAAGGTCTCAAAAGCTTTGTGTCTTGGTGTCTTCGTGGTAAGGAAGATTCTCGCGATCAACGCAAATGTCGCGGGGTAATACTATACTAACACGGGCATGCCGTCCGGTGCGTGGTGTCGGTTACAATGGCCGGCGGCGTTAACGGAACGCTAACGGAACCTGGCTTCTCCTGTGGCGCAGCAGCTAGTAGCGCAGCACCGCCGCGATGCCGCCCACCTGCGTCAGCAATGGGCTGCGGTCGAGCGCCGACACCTTCAACCCGGCGTCGATGGCTTGATGCACGGCCAGGTTGACGGCATCGGCCGTCGCGACCAACTTGCCACCGCAATAGGGGCAGGCAGCGAGGTCCTCCACGACGACCGCCTGGCAGTTGGCGCATTGATGGCCCGGGGCGTGGAAAGCGGTGTCAACGAGCAGGTGGTGAACCCGGCCGGCCGGTAGCGCGACGAGGATATCGGCCAGGCCGATGGCGCCGGCGCCACCCTTGTGCGCCAGCGTGACGACCTGCTCCAGCAATTCCGACTCTGCCTGGCGCTGTGCTTCACGGGCGATCTGGAAGGCGTGCTCCCAGACTTCGGCCGGCGACGCGCTCATGTCCAGATTGATCTGCCCGACGACGTTGTCCTGCAGCGAGCGGGGCAGCAGTTCGCGAAACTGCGCCAGATTGCCCTCGGTACCCGAAAGGACGACGCTCGTCACCTTGTGCTTGCGCAGGTAGTCGTCGGCCCACGCCGCCGCATCCTTGAGATTGTGTTTGGCCTCTTGATCTTCGTAGCGTTGGAGCTTCTGAGAAGCCCAGCCGCCCTGTTTGTGGCGTTTCACCTCGCTGCCCAGAGTGCCGGCGGAATCCTCCAGCGCCCCCAGATGGTAAATGAATACGCGCGCCCCTTCGCGGTCGACCATGATGACGCCGAACCGGTCGTAATCGTCCCAGAGGTCGCTCAGCGGCTTGATGTAGGGTCGCAGGCCGACGAAAACGAAGTCCTCGACAGGCATCAGGAGCGTATACCCGCGCCAGAAATCGGTCGCCTGGGCGCTGAAGCAGGCCACGCCCTGACCCTGTCGATTGTACTCATGATCGAAAAACCGTTCGACCCGCGTGATATCCGCGGGCGCCGCGCCTTGATCGGCCGCTTGGGCCAACAGCCGGCGTAACGAGAGCTTGTGCTCTTCAGTGGAGCGACGTTGCGGGTCCACGTTCAGATACAGGCTCAAGATGGGAGCGCCGTCGCTCACCAATTCGGCCAGTTCCTGTAGGTCTCGCTCTTGCATCATAGTGGTACGCTCCTATTCTATTGGGTGGGCGTTTCGATCGCGCCCGAGACTGTCACCGGCGCCGGCGCGCCGGCGTGTTCGCGATGGGTGTGCGCTGGCGCATCCCGCCGACACAGCTCGGCCTGCAATGCGGCGATCTGAGCCTCCTGCCGCATCCGGTCGGTCCGCAACTCCTCCAGCTCGGCCTGCATCTCATCGACACGCGTGTTGAGGCGGATGATCACTTCCACACCCGCCAGGTTTAATCCAAGCTCGTTGCTCAGGCTGGAGATGTGCTGCAGGCGCTCGATGTCGCGGGGCGAGTAGCGGCGCCGGCCGGCCCTGCGGGCCGGGACTACCAGGCCGAACTCCTCGTAGCGGCGCAAGGTTTGCGGGTGCAGAGAGACCATCTCGGCGGCCACACCGATGGCGTAACACGGATCGTCCCACAGTTCAGACGCTTGCTGCACGGATGTTCTCCTTTCGATCGTCTCTGGGTAAACGCCTAGCGTTGGACGCCGCGCAGCTCTGCCCACTCGCGCACCAGTTTTCGCTCTTGGTCGGTTAGCTCTTCCGGCACCAGCACCCGGATCTTGGCGTAGAGGTCGCCGTGCTCTTGAGGCGCTCGCAGCCTGGGCATACCTTGCCCGGTCAGGCGGAAGGAGCGACCGGTCTGTGTACCGGCCGGGATGCGCAGCGCCACGGCGCCGGAAAGCGTGGGCACGCGCACTTCGCCACCCAACAGCGCGGTGAAGAGATCGGTCGGGATCTCGCAGTGCAGGTTGTCACCTTGCCGATCGAAAGTGGCATGCGGCAGCACCTTGATGCGCAGGTAGATGTCGCCGCGCGGGCCGGCCTTGCCACCGGGCAGCCCCTCGCCGGCCATGCGCACCCGCGAGCCGGTCTTGACTCCGGCGGGGATCTTGACCTCCAGCCGGCGGCCGTCGATCTCCATCAGGCGTTGCGCGCCGTGGAAAGCTTCCTCCAGGGTAATCTCAACCTCGTGCTCCAGGTCGCGCGGTCGCGCGGCCGCATGTGCCGCGCCGCGCGACCCGCCCCCCACGCCACCGAAGATCGCCTCGAAGAAATCGGAGAACCCGGAACCGCCGAACAGGTCATTCAGATCCCCGTACTCGACGCGTGCGCCACCCGGCTGGCCCCCGCCGGCCCAGCGGCTCCAGTCGAAACCGCCCGGCTGGCCGCCTGTCTGCTGCCAACGCTGGTAGTTGCGCTCCAATTCCTCGTACTTCCGCCGCTTCTCCGGGTCGCTCAAGACTTCGTTGGCTTCGTTGATCTCCTTGAAACGCGCTTCGGCGGCTTTGTCGCCAGGATTCACATCAGGGTGATACTGGCGCGCCAGCCGCCGATAGGCTTTCTTGATCTCTTTTTCGTCGGCGTTCTTGTCGACGCCGAGGGTCTTGTAGTAATCCTTATACTCCATTTCGACTCCTGTTGGAACAGGAATATCCACATGCTGACTGACCCAAGTATATTACTTTAGCACAACCTTGTCAAGAGTTGCGCGCACAGAGGGCAATCACCTCACCCCCTGCCCCCTCTCCCGCGGGGAGAGGGGGTGAGGTGTAGCCTAGAAAGCCAACAGGCCAGTCACCCTGCCCTCTCTCCCGCGGGGAGAGGGGGTAACGCCGCGCCCCCTTCCCTTGAAGGGAAGGGGGTTAGGGGGTTAGGTGCGATTCTACAGGGCATACGCCCATGCCACGAACTGTTACGGGGTCGGGGCCGTGAACAGCTCGCCAGGCAGGATGTAGTTGCTGCCCCCGCCCAACACCAGCGGGTAGTCGCCGTTCCAACTCTGGATCGCCTCCCAGTTGATCACGTTCTGGTCCAGGCTGGCGGAGATCAGCTTGTTGGCCTCGGCCTGCGCCAGAGCCTTCACCCGGATTGCCTCCGCGTCCGCGATGGCCTTCACCCGGATCGATTCGGCCTCACCTTCGGCGACGCCGATGCGCTCCAGCTTCTGGCGTTCGGCCTCAGCTTGCGCCTGGGTGATGGTGCGCTGCTTCTCGAACTCCGCCTGCTTGGCCAGGTTTTCCTTTGTGGTGATGTTCTCTTTCTCGATCTGCTTTTGCTCCACGGCCTTACGGTAGTCTTCCTCGAAGTGGATCGAGCGCAGGCCGAAGAAGACCAGTTGGAGGCCTTCCTTCGAGAACTCCTCTGCCAGACGCTCGGCGATCTGCTCCTGCGCGGTCTCGACATTGCCGGAATAGAGGTCCGAGGCGCTGTGCTGCTTCAGGATGTTGCGGACGTGGACGCGGCTGCTGGCCTTGATCACCTTTTCGACCACTTCAGCCTCGGTGCCCAGGTTGTTGACGATGGTGGTGGCCTGGCTGGGCTCGATGCGGAAGCGGATGGTGAAGCGGGCGCGGATCTGCTGACCGTCCGCGGTCGCAGTGTCCACCTCCACGTCTTTGTAGTCGGCGTTGGAGGTCTGCGGGTCCTCGCTGGTCTCGTAGAGGATCTCCTGGGTGCGGTAGATGATCGTCTCCTGGATGAACGGCGCCTTCCAATTCAGGCCGGGATTGAACACCCCGACGACCCGGCCGAACTGCTTGACCACCGCCACCGAACCCGCCTCCACCTGGGTGAAGGAGTCCAGCGCGGCCGCGCCGATGAGGATCACCAGCGCCACTACCAACCCGGCGATGGTGGCGGAACGATAATTAGATTTGCCGCGGCGGCTCGTCGCTGCCGCGATCAGGATTGTGACTAATGCGCCCAACCCCAGGGCGGCCATGAATGCTCCCGTTAGTGCTGCCATACCTCTCCTCCTCCATGTCGAAGTGGTGATGCGACCGCTCCCGGCCGCTGCTGATGACGGCTTACGCTTGGGGGTAGGGGCGATCTCTTGCAGTTCAGATCCAAGACCTGCCCCTACCAGGGATCTCAGTGTGGTTGAGGCCGTTTCAGAAAAATAGATGTCCCAATGTCGTTGGTTTTTCTGGGCATCTCAGGAGGTTCTGGGATGAGTATTTTTCTGGAACTATCTGAGTGTAGCGCTTTGTTGGGCGGGATGCCGGAAGCCCGTTTGACGGTTGCCCCCCGCAAACCTGACCCAGGAAACGGATCTGGCAGGGTGGTCCTGAAAGAACACGGCGTCACTCCTGGGGCCAGAAGTGACACCATGCCTCCGAAATCAGAGCTGAGGCCGGTCTCCGACCGAGCCGGGCACGGTCAGGAGACCGGCCCGAGCGAGCTGTTCGGAGAGGCTCTTATGGGATCTTTAGCTCCTGGCCGACGTAGATCTGGTTTTCGTTCGGAATGTCGTTGGCCACTTGCAGTGCCCAGGTGGTCACCCCGAACCGCAGCGCGATGGAGAAGAGCGTGTCGCCAGCCTGGACGACGTACGTCTTAGCCTCGCTGGGGGCTGTCGCCCCCGCGGTGGCCGGGATCTTCAGCTCCTGGCCGACGTAGATCTGGTTCTCGTCCGCGATATTGTTCAGATCCTGCAACTCGGCCAGGGTCACCCCAAAGCGCAGCGCGATGGAATAGAGAGTGTCGCCCGTGCGAACGGTGTAGGCGCTGGCGCCACCGTACTCCCGGGGCGCCTGGCCGGGGATCTTCAGCTCCTGACCCACCATCAACACGTCAGGGTCGGCCATCGGGTTCAGATTCAGGATATCGTCGGGGGTCACGCCGAACTTCTCGGCCAACTCGCCCACCGTGTCGCCCAACGCGACCTTATAGATGAAGAAAGCTGTCTCACCAGCGGGCTGGGATGCTGGCCCCGAACTGCTCGCAGTCGGCACAGGAGCCGGGGGGGGCGGCGGCGGGCTGGCCTGCGGTGCGATCGGCCGCGGCGTGGGCGGGGTGGTGGCCGGGCCGTTGGCCTGGGCGCCGGCCTGGGCGCCGGCGGCCCCGCTCGGCTGTGTAGGCAACGCCACCTGGGTCACGGCTGCGGCAGGTGCGGCCGGGGTCGGCGCGCCGGCCTGGGCTGGCAGGGCGACAGTGCTGCCCGGTGTGGGCGCGGGGCGCTCCCGGTTGCAGCCGGCGGTGGCCAGCGTCGAAAGCGCGAGCGCGGCGATCAAGATCAACAGCCCCATGCGGTTTTTCATGAGCGGCCTCCGGGTAGATGCCTGACGGCGGATTCGGGAGATCAGGGTTTCAAGTTCCGGGTGGGTTACGGACCCGCCCGATCTCGGATCAACCAGAAGCAAAGCGTGATCTGCTGAGTTTGTGCGGCGTACGGGCAATGACGGGCGCTTTGCCAGGCCCATCATACCACGCAGACCGTGCAGCGTCAAGGAAAGCTGCGCGTTTTGGGCATGGGTACGCGGTGACCGTCGTCGTCAAATCACGCCCAGCTTCCGGCCCACCTGCTCGAACGCGGTCAGTCCCTGGTCCAGATCGTCCCGGCTGTGCGCGGCGGTGTTCATCACGCGGATGCGGGCCAGCCCGTGTGGCACGGTCGGGAACCCGATGGCCACGGCGAACACGCCGGCCTCGAACAGCTCCCGGCTGAACTGCTTGGCCAGCCCCGCGTCCCCCAACATCACCGGCACGATGGGGGTCTGGGAATGGCCGGTGTCGAAGCCGAGCCGCTTCATCTCGGCGCTGAAGTAGCGGGCGTTGTCCCACAGTCGGTCGACCAGCGCCTCCGACTCCTCCAGCAGGTCCACCGCGGCCAGGCACGCGGCCGTGTCGGCCGGGGTCACCGCGCTGGAGAAGAGGAACGGCCGCGCCTTCTGGCGGATGTAGTCCACGATCGCTTTCTTGCCGGCGATCACGCCGCCCACCACGCCGAACGCCTTGCTCAGCGTGCCGATTTCCACGTCGCAGACACCGTGCAAGCCAAAATGATCCACGATACCGCGGCCGCCGTGGCCCAGCACGCCCTCACCGTGCGCGTCGTCCACCATTGTCAGCACGCCGTGCCGCTCCGCGACCTCCGTCAGCCGGTCCAGCGGCGCGATGTCACCGTCCATGCTGAAGACGCCATCGGTGATCAGCAGCCCGCGGCGATATTGGGACAGGTGCTCTCGGATTTTCGTCTCCGCGTCGGCCGGATCGCAGTGCTCGTAGACGATGATCCTGGCCCGGCTCAGCCGCGCGCCGTCGATGATGCTGGCGTGGTTCAGCCGGTCGGAAAAGATCACGTCCTCTGTGCCGACCAGGGGTGGGATGGCGGCCTGGTTGGCGCAGAAGCCGCTTTGCATGTACAGCGCGTCCTCGACCTTTTTGAACGCGGCCAGCCGGCGCTCCAGCTCCAGGTGCAGGCCCTGGGTGCCGGCGATCGTGCGCACCGCCGCCGGGCCTACCCCCCAGCGGTCCACCGCGGCCTTGGCGGCCGCCTTCAGCCGGGGATGGTTGGCCAGCCCCAGGTAGTTGTTGGTGCAGAAGTTGAGCACGCGCCGGCCATCCACTTCCATCCACGCGTCGGCCGGCGAGCCCATGGTGCGGATGTTGATGAGCAGGTTGCTCTCGCGCAGACTATCCATGTCGGCGCGGATGAAGGCGAGTTTATCGTGGATCATGGTTTCCTCCGGGTGAGAGTAGACAAGGAAACAAGCAGACAAGGTGACAAGCCGCAAGGTCGGCCACCCCTACCATTCCCCCGCGTACAACAGCTTCTCGATCTTCGTTACCGCCGTGTGCACCGATTTCATGCGTTTGGCGGACTCGTCCTGCGCGCCCTGCTCTTGGAGGGTCGCCTGGGCCAGGTTGGCCACTGCGCGGAGCAGGCCGAAAGCAGCGCTTTGGAGTTTCGTGTTGGTCTGGCGCATCTTTTCAGTCTGGGCTACGATTTCGTCTATTGCCGGGCGCCAGTCGGGCGCTGGTTGGGCAGGCGCCTTGCGCGTCAGGCTGGTGCGAATCTGCGGCTGTCCATCCGGGCTGACGAGGCTCTCGATGATCCCCTCACGTTCCTTGAACTGGTTGTAGGTCTCTTTCATGCTCGAACGGATGCCCGGACCGAACGAGAGGCTGTAAAAACTCAGGATGCCGTCATAGATGATCCGATCTCGAAAAGGCAGCAAGGTCGCTCGCACCATCAGCGGCAACGCCGCGCCGCGCAACACTGCTTCGAGAGGATCATGCAGGTCAAGCACGCCGTACAGGTGCGGGTCGCCCCGGCCGTTCATGAAGACGGTGTATGCCTTCAGATGCCGCATGACATAGAACTCACCTGATAGCCGATGGCGCCAACTCGCCAGGATGCCCAGTTCCTCCGAAACGAGCCGATCCGGGTTGGCGGCTAGATAGGCATCCAGCAATTCAGGTTTGGCGTAGAGCGCATCGCGCAGCCTGGCGACCTGTTCGATCGGCTGCACGCCGACCTGCTCTGGAGCGATCTCTTTTGGCAGGATGTCAAACTGGCGATTGGCAAAGACCAGCAGTGAACGGTGGAGTTTGTAAAACAGATCGGTGTCTGCGGTAGTCAGATTCATGGTATCCTCTCAGTCCCGTCATCAATAGACGATCTCATCAGTATAATGCTCCTCGTGATGCTTCAGCTCGCACTCCTCACACATAAAAACCGGGCGTTGCTGCTCAGCAGAACAGTGGTGACACACCCGGACAGCAATCACCTGGCGGCCATCAGCCTGGCAATGCTCACAATAGTGGTAGCGCGGCTTGTTCTGCCCTACGACACGCGGGTACTCAGCGCCGGGCTCTGGTTCGACGATTTCCTCCACGGTGATCGTGTGCTCGATCCAGTCGCCGAAGTCGTAGACGTATTTCAGCGTGTCCCCGGACGCCAGCCCCAGGCCGGCGATGCGCTGCTGAGCACCTTCACCGCCCCCGAACGGTTCGATCGTGCCGATCTCGACTTCTCGGAAGCGTTTTGTGCCCCTGCGGCGCACCTTGCGCCAGAAGCCGCTCAAGTGATCGGAGAAGTCGTGCTTGAACTCTTCCCGCAAGACGTTGTCGAGGTCTTGCAGCGTTTGCTTCCCCTGGATCTCGATGCGCCGCCATAGCCCGGGCCGATACTTCAGCGCGGCCTTGAGTCGGTAGACCTGCTGACCCTGTTCGCGGGTGACCGGCGCTGCCTTCGGCTTCACCTTCCTTCGGCCAAGGATCTGATCCATAGGTGTGTAGGATTCGACATACCGGATTTCATGGTCGGACAGCCTCATGCGGCCGTCCCGCTCGATCACCGTAGTCCAATGATCACCGGGATAGCCGCGCGGGTCGGCCATGCGCGCGTACGCCTTGGCGACCGCCTCGCAGTCGAATACGGTCTGATTGCGCGCTTCCTCCAACGCCCGGAAGAGCAGGTCGGCCAGCTCCCGGTTCTTGAGCTCAACCTCGTCGAAGCGCCGCCGGCCCGCCGGTTCGTGTTCCAGGCGGAAACGGCCCGCCTCCCAGTCTTCCACGGTCACCAGCAGGCTGTCCTCGGCACGCGCGCGAAGTTGCTTGAGCCAGACGCCGACCTCCCAGGCGTCCGCCTCATGGGTGTACTTGCCGAGGAACGACTTGTATTCGATAGGGATTTTGACGGGCTGAGCCGGCAGGGGTTGGCCGGTCGCATCCAGCAGGACGAGGCTGGCCGGGTCCACGCGCAGTCTGGTGAAACCGCGGAAGTTCGGCTCGAGCAAGATGACGCCGCGCTTGATCTCCAGGCGGGACAAAACGAAGCGAAAGCGGATCCCTCGCATGACCACGCACAGCGGGATCACCGTTTTGGCATCCAGATAGACCCAGGTCTTGTTCCAATGCCTGCTGAGCTGATTGCGCACCGGCTGTTCGGGGCGCCTGGCCGAGGATGGGTGGATCGCCAGCACGCGGCTGACGACCTCATTCACCGGCGTCGGACCATCGAGCTGTCCGATCACCTGGTGAACGGCTTGCTCCAGGGTAATGGGGTTTTCGTCAGTCATCGCCCCCTCCTGTTCCACTGATCGGTTCGATATCATGGTCCGCCAGCCACTCGCGAACCTGTTCTGCCATCCGCGCATCCCGGAAGGCAAACCACCGCTCACGCTCGTGTGGGTAGTTGAGCAGCACGTCTTTGAAACGACGGAACGCCCCGCGGCCCATGATCGCGACTTCGAGCAACTCGCGCAAGTGGGGATTTTTGACGGTCGTGATGAGGTCCTCCATGTCGCCGTAGGCCTCGTGAGAATCCACCTGCGGCACCGCGATGAACCGCGTGCCGTACCCGCGGTCGATCTCGTCGGCCTCCAACACCGCCTGCTTCTGCCAATCGGGCAGGTCCTGCTGTTCCAGGAGGCTGCTCAGCGCAGGCAGCTCCCCAGCCTTATCCTCTTCGACGTCCAGTTCTTCGTAGAGCGCTTCCAGCTCGCGCCGCGCCGCGTCCATGACGACCACGACCTCGCCAGTTTGGCGGTCGAAGTAGTTGTGCGTCTCTTCGAAGCTGGACTCGAATGCGAAGGCCAGGTCGTCGAGGTTGACGTTGAGTTGGCGCATGGGATGCTCTCCTTTGGCCCTGAGAAATGGGCAGACGTAGTACAATCTTCATCTGATCGTTCCTTGAATCGTTCCTTAATCGTCCCTTAATCGTCCCATGACTGATAGCCGTTCACCTAATCGTTCACACACTCAAGAAGCCAAGACATAGCGAGTCCCTCTGCCCGTCCCGATACGCACGATCAATCCCTTAGCAAGCAAGTCGGTGAGTTCGCGATGAGCTTGCGAACGTTCTAGACCACAGATCCGACAGTACTCACTGCGAGTGACTTGACCATAAGTCCGCAGGTATTCCAGTGCTCTCCCCTGTCTTTCGCTGGCGCTGGGTCGGGCGGTTTCAATTTCCTGCGCCGCCTCGACTTCGTCCGGCGGCAACACGGCCCCATACAGCGTCACGATGTATCCTCTCAATAATCCGTGGTAGGGGCGAGCCCTCCGTGGTCGCCCAGGGCGGGCACAGAGGCGCCGCCCCTACGTATTGAGAAGATACGTCACGATGACCGACGCGCCGGTATCCTGGAAAGTCGGCAGACGCGGCTTGAAGGGATGCGCTTCTGTCTCCTCGAACACTCGGTCAATGCCGTTGCCGAACTTCTCGATGAGGCCGTAGTCCTTGAACGCCTGGGCAATGCGGGGGTTGCGCAGTTGATGCTCCTCGCGGATGTTCTGAGCGGTCACCGGCGGAGGGAGAGGGCCTGGACTCCGCACCTCGATGCAATCCGAGAACATCTTGACCAGCACGCGCGAGCCTTTGATAGACCAGTCGCGATGGACGACGGCATTGATGATGATCTCGCGGATGGCAAAGCGGGGATATTGGGGCACATCCTGGCGTACCGCCTTGCCGGGGAGAAGACGCGAGAAGACCTGGATGTGCTCGTTGACGTAGTCACTGGCTGCGATGGCCGCCTCGATGACCGTGCCGTAGTAGTCGCGGCTGTCCAAGCGATATTCGGCCCCTACGGTCTCGCCGCGATAGCGCGCGATGGAGACGTGAGGCTCAAAGAAATAGCGCTGAGGCTCCCGACCGAACAGGAGCAGGCCGGCTACTGTGGGATGATCATCGCGCGTCAGGCAGCCCATCGCAATCAGCAGGTCGCGATTCGGCAGGGTGAGGCTGCGGCCATACACATCCTCGTAGCGTTGCCGAAAGCCGTTCACCCTGGCCGCGTCCAGATCGGTCAAGGTCGCTTCGGCCACCGGCTCGGCTTCGAAGCTGAGCTCGCCGCGTTCGAACAGGAGCCGACGCAAGGCCGCTTCGTCGAGTGCCAGGTTCATCGAGCCGGCCCGGCGCAAATAGCGGCCGTGGGCGTGATAGACGCGCGGCAGTTGGGCGGGTATCTCGACGACGAGCACTGTGACGCCCGGTGTCACCTCTACGGGCCGGGGCAAGCCAATGCCCAACGGCGGGCTACAGTTTGCGATAGCTTCCACCACGTTATCAGTAGCGCGCTTCGGGTCGCTCACACCCTGGACGTGACCCGCGTCGTCCACACCGATAAGGATCGTGCCGCCTTCGGCGTTGGCAAGGGCGACCAGGGTTTCGGCTAACTTGCCGGGCTTGATGGTCTCTTCTTTGAAGTCGAGTTGTTGCCCTTCGCCCTGGGCGAGCAGACGGAGAAGGTCGTCACGGGTCATGGTATCTCCTTGCATATCAGGAAGTTGAACGTGTTGGCCGCTTGGGGCGCGACGGCCGAAATCGCAGCAGTTCCGCCAGCCTGGCCGTGTAGCGCACCGGGTCGAAGGGGCGCTTCTCGTGCATCACGTGCCAGATTTCGTCGGCCAGCACCGACGCCACGCGATGGACCGCTTCGTGATGGGGAAGGCCGCTGCGCTCCAAGGCTGCCACGGTCTGCGCCACTTCCGGTGGTTCTCCGCCTGCGATCTGCTTCTCGATGACCGCGTGCATCGTGATGTGCAGGATCGGGTTGGTACCATCCTTCGTGATCTCGGCGTCGGTGAGTTGGTCGAGCCGAGCCCAGAGGTGGGTGTACTCCGGGTGTCCGAGCATCGCCTCAGCGGTGCGCCGGTCTTCATCGTTGAGCTCGCTGCCCATCTGCGCGGCCTGCCAGACCAAGCGCATGTGCTCGCGTGTGAGGGCTTTGAGTTCGGCAGTTGGATCTTGGTCGGTCATGGGTTCCTACTCACTGGGAAGAAATGTCGAGGAAGGCGGCGGGCGGCCTTATTTCGCCAGCAATCGTTTCAAGCCAACGTAGGCGCCGCTGCGCACAGGGATGTACACCTGCGCGTCGCGGGCCAGCGCCAGCAAGATGGTCGTCGCATCGTCGGCCCGATCCAGTTGACCGAGCGCCTCCGCGGCGGCGTAGCGGATCCTGGCGTACACCTGCGCGTCGCGGGCCAGCGCCAGCAGACCGGCGAGGGTCGCATCGTCGGCCCAGCCCAGTTGGCCGAGCGCCTGGACGGCAGCGCTGCGGACCCAGACGTACACCTGCGCGTCGCGGGCCAGCGCCAGCAGACCGGCGAGCGTTGCCTCGTCGGCCCGGCCCAGTTGGCCGAGCGCCTCGGCGGCGGCGGGTCAGCAAGAGTCGCATGTCTCGCTACTTCTGCATCCATCAAAACGCCGCCATCATCGCCCCATACGTCACCGCCTCCAGCCAGCCGCTCAGCCATAGCCGAACACCGGGTGGGATCAGGCGCGCCAGGGCCAGGATGAAGTCGCGGTGGTGGCGGAAACGGGTCAGTTCGGCCTCGTCACCGGGGGCAACCTGATCCAGCGCCTGGCAAATGAGCGCGGTGTTACGCTCTGGATCGCTCAGCCAGTCCAGGGCGACGTTCTGGTAGGGCCAGGCGTCCAACTGCGCCATCAACGCCTGCACGTCCACGCCCTGCCCGTGCAGGCCAGTGATGAGAGATAGCGCCTCGTCACGGGTGATCCGGCGATAAGGTGCTTGTCCTGAGCCTGCCGAACGGGCGCGGCCGGGCCCGGACGGCTGCGGCACGTCGCAATGCTCGGTCAGCTTCTGGGCGGCGCGATGCAGCTCGGGGTCGAGCCACGGCCGGCGCAGGACCGAGAGAAACTCATCCGGGGTCAGTTGGGGGGGCGGGGTTGGCGGGGGCGTGTATTCGGGTGCT
>MNXL01000390.1 GCA_001871755.1 Anaerolineae bacterium CG2_30_64_16 | reverse complement strand
TCCTGATGTAAATGGTCACTGTTCTCTCTGGATCTCTCGCCATGAAAATGGGCTTTTGCGGGCGGCTGCGCCGCCCGCAAAAGCCCCCTTACCGGAGATCTCCCGCCCTCCGTAATCGGGGGCGGACCAGAGTGGGGGAGCAGCCCAGGGCAACGGTGAACAGTTACCTCGCGCTATATTTTCAACCCCTCTGCAGCGCCCCTGATGAACCACTTCTGAAGCAAGATGAAAACCAGCAGAGTAGGCACTACCATGAAGAGCGTGGAGGTCGCTGTAACACCGTAACCACTCGTTACCCCGCTGGCGGGAGTCGCAAATATGATGGTGCCGATCCCCCAGGGGAGAGTCATCTTATCGGCCGTATCAATCATTGTTCGACAAAGGAGATATTCCCCCCAGACTCCGACGAACTGCAGGATGGCTACCACTACCATCCCGGAGGCTGCCAACGGCACCATAATCTGAAAACAGATCCGCAGATCAGATGCGCCGTCAATTTTGGCGGCATCCTCGATCTCAGTGGGTATGCCGAGGAAGACCTGGCGCATGAGAAATAGGGGGATCCCCCCGCCTGCCGTGTACAACAGGATCAAGCCCAGCAAACTATCCCTCAAATGTAAGGTCCGCATCAGCTCATATTGAGCCATCAATGTGCCGGCGGCCGGCAGGAACATTATCACGATGAAGGCAGAGAAAATGAGATCTCGGCCCTTGAAACGTAAGCGGGCAAAGGCGTAGCCGGCCAATGAGACGATAAGCACGGTCAGAGCCACATTGCTCAGGGTTACAAAGAGGCTGTTTCGGTAGAGGATGAGCAACTGGCTGGCGCCGCCGGCCTTCCCTATGCCATGGAGCCCCCCCAGCACATATTGATAGTTAATCAGAGTGAAGTGGTGGGGAATAAGCGCAGGGCGGAGGGTGTACAACTCCTGTTGGCCCTTGAACGATGATGAAAGGAGCCAGATGAAAGGGAACAGCCCAAAGGAGGCTATCATAGCCAGGATCAGATGAAGAAGCCAGGTGCTTATCCTTTTTTTCCAGCGCGCAACGGCGGTTTTAAAGATCATTTCGGAATCTCCTTTTCAGGCCTTCTCGCTTCTGAGGGTCTTGAACACGATGGTCACCAGGCCCAGGTTGATCAGCCCGGCAAAGAGCGCCAGGGCCGCCCCATAGCCCAATCTGGTTGCTCCCTCGAAAGATACTCTCCATGAATACAGAGCAAGAGTCGTGTAGATATCGCCGGGTCCGGCGGTAAAGGTCAACATCTCTACCGTTCCCGCCCCCAGGAAACCCACATTGGTGACGAGAAAGAGGAGCATGATATTCCTGATGCCGGGAAGCTCAACATACCGGAACTGCTGCCAGCCATTGGCGCCATCCACGCGAGCTGCATCATACAAGTCTCGCGGGATGTTATAGAGCCCCAGCAGGAAGAGCAGCATATAATAGCCAAAGCCCTTCCAGGCGGAGGCGAGGCCGATGGCGGGCCAGTACCAGAACAGGTCGGAAGTCCAGGCCGGAGTGTGGCGCCATATATGCAATACGTCCCTGAGAAAGTAGGTCAAGTACCCGAAATTGGGCTCGTAGATCTGCGTCCACATGTACATGGCTGCCGGCAGGGGGACCACCCAGGCTAGAGTAATCAATACCCTGTAAACAGACGCCAGCCAATTCGTTTTGACCCTGTTCAGCATGACGGCTGTGAAAAGAGAGAGAGCAGCGGTGAAGGGGAACCAACTCAGATACAAAAAGAAGGCTGATTTTATGCCCTGCCAAACGGCCTTGTCTCCCAGCATCTCGATGAAATTATGGAGCCCGTTGAAGGAATTAAAGGGAGACCACGTCTGGGCGTCCAAGAGGCGGTAATCCTGTAAAGCGATCAGAAGTCCACGGAAATAGGGATAGGCGCCAAAGATCAACCACATGAGAACCAAAGGGGCAATAAAGAGGTAACCGCCCAAATTCCCCCATTCCTTGCGCCACGTCTTCCCTTTTCCCGTCGTTGCCTTGCCTGCTTCCCTGGCCATATTCCGTCCTTTTTACACAAAAAAGGGGGGAGAGAGGATTTCTCTCCCTCCCCCCTCCAGCCCTGCGAACAAGGCTTTACTTCTTCATCTCCGCCTGGATCTCATCCCAGGCTTTATTCACCGCATCCTCCGCCGAGGTCTTACCCTGCAGATAGCTGATGAAGTAGGGTAAGAATTTGCTATGGACTGTGATGTACCACTTAGTGTTAGGTGCGGCGGTGGCTGACTTGAGGAGGTCCCGCACACCCAACGCCCAGTTCTGGGTGACATCTTTGGGGTCAATGAACTTGTCGTAAGCGGAGGCGTAGGCGCTGATCTTGCCCGCCTTGAACAGCCCCCGCTGCCAGAGCTCGTTATCCGGGTCCGACAGCCAGACCATGAAGTCCATCGTCTCCTGGGGATAGGGAGCGTCGTTGTAGAGCTCGAAGCTGCTGCTCCAGAACATGGTGCCGGAATTCTCGATGCCTGGTCCCACCGGGATGGGCACTATTTTCAGATTGTCGTAGCCCCAGATCATCCCGCCCCAGGCGCCCATAGAGTGTTGGTTGAGCGCCATGGCCACCTTGCCCATCTTCCAGGTCTCAGGATAGCCCCAGGTTTCCCAGCCGGCAGGGACCACGCCAGCATCAATGAACTGCTTGGTGATCTTCATGGCTTCGATGAAGCCGGGATCCTTGATGTTCAGTAGCCCCTCAGGGGTGAAGAGCTTATCGGGCAGGCTGAAGGCCTGGTGGAGCGCGGCGACGTAGCGCCAGAGCACGGCCGGGGTAGGGGCGAAACCAAAGACATCACCACCGTACTTCGCCTGGACCTTCTTGGCCGCATCGAGCACCTCGTCCCAGTTCTTCGGGCCCTCTGGGTACCCCACAGCGGCCAGGTAGTCTTTCCGGTACATGAAGACCACCACATCCGTCACCATTGGCAGGCCATACAGCTGGCCCTTGGCGGAGTTCTCTGCCCACACTGACTTGAACATCTGGCCCTTGATCCTCTGGGCGGCGGTGACGTACTGGCTTGTCTGGATGTAGGGTTCTATGGGAACGATGTTCTCCAGCTCTACGGCTGGCGCCAGGCCCAGGAAGGGAGCGTCACAGGTATAGCCATTCCATACCATCTTCTTGTCTTTGCGCATCTGCGCGAGAAGAGGATCTCCGGAGGCTTTCCCGGTCGGATCCAGCACGATCTGCACCTTGTCGTTGGCTCTCTCCGGCAGAGCATTATAGGTGGCAATGGCCAGGTCGAGAGGGATCTCGGCCTCCAGCCAGCCGCACCGGGCGATTCTGACCTCTTTCATCCCTGGGGGTGCGGCCACGGTGACTGGCACTTCTTTCACCACTTCCTTCACCACTTCCTTGGTGACCGGCACTTCTTTCACCACTTCCTTGGTGACCGGCACTTCTTTCACCACTTCCTTGGTGACCTCAGTGACCTGGGGTGTGGGTGTTACACAACCGGCCACTGTTCCCAGGAGCACAGCGAGCAGCATAGCGATCGCTATCTGCCGCCGGTGGGTAAGTGTAGACATGGTTACTCCTCCTTTTCCTTCTTGACAGTGTGAACAGGGTTTGATAGACTGAAGAGGTCAATTGGCTTTGGCACACCTCCTTCCCAGCCCTGAGCTGAAGGGCGAATGAGCGCAAGGATATGATGGGGATGGTACGGTAGACGCTACATTTACATATTATAGCACGGCCGACGGGGCGCGTCTATGGCTCAGTGAGACGAACATGGGACATCAGAGAGACACGGAAACGACTGAAATCGTTGCTACAAAACCGGGCGACGACTTCGTCGCGCAGGTCAAGGACGCGCTGGAGCACTTGTACGACCTGCGTTACCTGGAGCAGCACCCGCTGGCCGCGGCGCCACAGGGCGAGGCGGCCGCAGCGCCAGACCTGGCCGGGCAACGGCTGCGCCGCGAGCTGGCCGCGACCATCGAGTCCCTCAGCCCTGGGCCGGGCGCTTCCTTCCGCGCGCCCCAGGCGCGCGCCTACAACCTGCTGACCATGCACTACGTCGAGGGGATGACCGTCCAGGAGGCGGCGTTCAAGCTGGGCATCTCGCGACGCCAGGCGCATCGCGACTTGAGCGGGGCCCTCCGGAACGTGGCCGCGGCGTTCGCAGCCCGGCGGTCCACGCTGGCGGCCTCTGAGTCGAGCACGGCCCAGCTCTCGTCGGCCCACGCCGAGGTTGCCCGGCTGAAGCTGCGGTTGCGGCCCACCGACATCCACGGCCTCATCCAGCGCAGCCAGCAAATGGTGGCGCGACTGATGACCCAGCGCGGCGTGCTGCTCACCCTGGATGTCCCGCGTGAGCCGGTAGCCCTGCCCACCGATCCAACGGCGGCCGAGCAGGTGCTCGTCAGCGCGTTCAGCCGCGCGATCGGCCAGGCGCTGCCGGGAGACCTGCGGTTGGCGCTGGCGGTCGCAGAGGAGCAGGTCACGCTGACCTTGTGCTACGTCCCGGAACGACCGCTGCCGGCCGCCGCGGCGCTGGATCAGGTGACCGCCCTGTTGGCCGACCGGCTGGGGTGGCGCGTGCGCCAGGAGGAGCGGCCGGACGGCCGGCGGGTCGTGACGCTCGCGCTGCCGCGGCGGGGGGCCGCGATCCTGGTGATTGACGACAATGCGGGGCTGGTCACGCTGATCGAGCGCTACCTGACTGACCATGCCTACCAGGTTGTGCCGGCGCAGGATGCCCGCGAGGGGTTGCGCCTGGCCCAGGAACTGCTACCCAACGCGATCGTGCTTGATGTAATGATGCCGGAGATGTCGGGCTGGGAGGTTTTACAACGCCTGCGCAACCATCCCAAAACGGCACAGATCCCGGTGATCATCTGCTCGGTGCTGAACAATCCGGTCCTGGCCTACTCGCTCGGCGCATCCCTTTTCTTGCCCAAGCCGATCAATCGGGAGGACGTATTGAGCGCGCTCAGGCAGTTGGGGGTGGGGTGAGGGCTGGTATCGACCGCTCGTCGTAGCGCGGGGCCAGGGCGCCGACGATCGCTTCCAGGCAGCGCAGCACTTCGACCAGGCGCAACCCGTCCGGTCGCCGGACCACAATCTGGCTGCTGCGTTGCAGCAGGATCTCCTCGGCCAGATCGGCCGCGGTCACCAGCGCCACCGGCACCTTCGCCAACGCCGGATCACGGCGCATCTCCCGCATCATCTGGAAGCCGTCCATGTCGGGCATGATCAGGTCGAGCAGCACCAGGTCCGGTCTCTGGGTGCGCATCTGCGCCAGGCCGTCCGCGGCGTCGTACGCCTGCCGCGCATTAAAATCGCCGCCGTTCGCCTTAAGCATGCGCTCGACCAACTGGCAGAACCCGCGGTCGTCATCTACCACGAGCACGTCGCGCACGTCCCCCAGGCGGCCGATCACACTCAGCAGATCGGCTGCAGAGACCGGCTTGGTCAGAGAGGCGGTCAGGTTCTGCTCAGCGGCCAGCCAGGCCCGGCTGGGCAGCGAACACTCGACGCAGGGCACGGGGGGAAGGCTGTCTGCGATGCTTTTGCCGGGCGCCGCATCACCGTCACGGGGCGGCACGTTCAGGATCACGGCCCGCGGGTGGCGCAATAGCACCTCCGCGGCTAGTTGCTGCGCGTCCGCGATCTGCACCACCGGGTAACCTTCCACGTGCCGGGCGACAAGGCTGGCGACCGCGGGGTCCGGGTCAACGACCAGGAGCGGCATGGCTGGCTCGGAGGCAGGTTGCGCGATGGGCTGGGTTGCCAGCAACCCAGAGACGGGCACATATTGCCCGGGGATCGGCAGCGTAAAGGTGAAGGTCGAGCCGTGGCCCACTTCGCTCTCGGCCCAGATGCGGCCGTCGTGAGCCTGGACGAAGTGCCGACAGATCGCCAGCCCCAGTCCGGCCCCCGCGGGCTTCCGGCTCAACGAGGGGGCCACCTGGTAAAACTCCTCGAAGATGTGCGCCAGCTTCTCGGCCGGGATGCCGGGGCCGGTGTCGCTGACGCTGATCTGTACCTCGCCGTCGGCCTGCCGGGCCGTGATGCGCACCGCGCCCCGCTCGGCGAAGCGCGCGGCGTTGTTCACCAGGTTGAGCAGCACCTGGCGCACGCGCGTCCGGTCAATTTCGAGCGCGGGCAGTGCGTCCTCGATCGCCAGTTCCAGGCGCACAGGCCGCTCGCGGAAGAGGTCGCCGACGATTTCCGCGGTATCCCGCAGAAACGGCTCCAGCGGCGTCAACTCGCGTTCCAGCGTGAAGCCCACCATCTCGAAGCGCGAAAGGTCCAACACGTCGTTGATCATGTCCAGCAGGTGGCGGCTGCTACGGTAGATCTGGTAGACGTCCTGGCGTAGCGCCGGCGGCCAGGTCATCTCTCCGTAGACTTCGGGCGACAGGTGCATCAGTTCGCTGAAGCCCAGGATCAGGTTGAGGGGCGTGCGCAGCTCGTGGCTGACGTTGGCCGCAAACTGCTCTTTCATGCGCTGCGTTTCCTCCGCCTGCCGGCGGGCGAAGACCAACTCGCGCTGGGTGCGCCGGAGGATCGAGTTTGCCAGGTCGAGCGATTTGAGCGTGCGGGCCAATTCACCCTGGCGATCGCGCGCCAATTCGAGGAGGCGGTTGGCTTCCTGCTGCATGGTCCATGCCCACTCCAACGCGGCGTTCTGGATGTCGGTCGCCAGCCACGCCAGTGTCAGGCCGAAGGCGAGCGCGGGGAGCAGTTCCGGCAGCGGGTAGGCGCGTGCGCCGCTGTGCGCCAGCCAGGTGGTCAGCACCGCGACGAGGCCCCCGGTCGCCAGGGCCCCGCCCCAGACCAGCATGGCGGCGAGGAACAGCAGCGTGACGCCCAGGAACGGAATCCAGGCCGCGCTGAAGGTCCACATCGCCGCCAACAACGCCGCGGTCAGCCCCCAGAGCAACAGATGGCGCGCCAGAAGGGGCCGCTTCTGATTCAGCTTGCGCACAGCCCCTCCCAGGCCGACCAGCAACGCCGGCAGGATGAAAGCGCTGAGCGACAAGGAGTATAAAGGCAGGAAAGCCCACATGGTCAGGCTGCCGCCCAGCAGCAGAAAGAGCGCCACGCGCGCCGTCAGCAGGCTGCGCAGCTCTTTGAGGTTGACATCTGAGCCAGATTTTAACGTTGTCATGTCCCGCTCCACCGCACCGAATTGATCCGCCGTGCGCGTCAATCACACATGATGGCGCGCACCACCCAACCATTATGAGCTTCGCGGGCCAGGTTGTCAAGACGGAAGCCGAGACCCCCTTCGGCAGGCCTGTCCTGAGCTTAGTCGAAGGGCTTGTCCTGAGCTTAGTCGAAGGGTTCAGAGCATGGCTTCGCTGGGTTCGTGCCGCGATGGGAGTTGGCCGGTCAACCTGCGCAGCGTGACCAATCAATGGTATAATCCAAAGTGGCGTTGTCTGGCCGACCCAATACCCAGTTCTTACCAGAGCATTCCCATGTAGTATCCGTTACTTGCTTTCCGTAAAGCCGACCCGAGCCTGGCCGAGTCTGCGGCCGACCTGCTGCGTTCCACCGCGGCCAGCCTGATCGTCACGACCATCGGGATCTTCGGCGCCTGCCTGTTCATCGCCTGGATCAAGCCGCCGAGCGACGTGGACATACGGACGATCCCGCTGGCGGTTCTTGCGATCGTCGTCTGCCTGATCGCTCTGGCGATGCTTCCGCGACGGTTGCTGGCGGGGCCATCGCGCCCGGCATCGGCATCGCCGCCGAAGCACTCTTTGTCCGCGCAGCCAAGCTCTATCGCGTCGAGATCGCGCCGCCGGCGAAGGCGATCGGCACGAACACGGTGATGGCGATGCAAGCGGGCATCTTCTTCGGCTACGTGGGGCTGGTGGAGGGGCTGGTGGCGCGCTTCCGCCGCGAGACCCGTCATGCCGCGCGGCGGCATGTGTGAAACCAAGAACGTTCCGGCCTGTCATGCTGAGCGGGTCTACGATACAAGTTTCGCTGCGGCGAATCACCAGCGAAGCATCTCTAGCTGGAACGTTCTGAGCAGCTCGAGGAAGACATGAAGGTGATCGCCACCGGTGGCCTGGCCGAACGGATCGCGCCCGAGACGAGCGTCATCCAGTACGTGGACCCGTGGCTGACGCTGGACGGGCTGCGAATCGTCTACGAGATGAATCGGTAGGAAAACTCCGGAGACGGCTCGTAGTAGCAACTTCCCTGGACTGACCGCCAGGACAGGCAGTCGCCCAGGCAACGGGCCAGACGACTGAAGTCGTCACTACGAACTCAGTGCTTCCAGGTCTTGTCGTTCAGCAAAACAAACACCTCTCTCTGCCCGTCGGTGAAGGCAATGCCGCGGGCAAAATCCTGCCCTTCCCCATCTACGCCTCGCTCCTCCTCCACCGCCCAGCCCAGCGCCGCATCCGGCCCGCCCAGCTTTTCGCGCCACACTTTGCCGAAACCTCGCTTCGGTTCGAACAGACCGGGGGGAGCGGTGTAGCCGCCGCTGAGCGGCTGCGTCTCGTCCCACGTGTCCCCGTAGACGGACCACCTGCCGGCGTCCGATAGCACGTAGATCTGGAGCGTCTCTTTGCGCCACAACATCAACCCTCTTTGGAAATGCTGCACGGCCAGCGTGGCTGGCCGGGACGCCTGGACCGGGCACCCCAGGCCCGCACGCAAACTACTGTCTCGGCTGTACTGAGTTTTCAGCCAACTGGCAACGGCCAGCGGACAGGGGGTGGCCGTCGGCGTGCGCGAGGGGGTCGGGGTGGCCTGGGTGGCTGTGGCCGTCCCCGTCTCAGTCCCCGTGGGGGAGGCTGTCGCGCTTGGGGAGGCTGTCACACCTGGTGTGAGTGTGCTCGTCGGCTGCGGGGTGGCTGCGGGGGATGTCGTCGGCGTTGGCCGGGCTGTGGATGTGTGGGTGGGTGTGACTGCCGGTTTAGTGATCGGGATGCTCGTCGGCGTGGGTGTGGGACCGATGATCTGCGACACCAGCCGGGGCCCGAAGAGGCCGACCAGCGCCAGCACGATCACGGCCGCGATGAGCGCGATGAGCCTGGGCCGCCAGTTCTGCATCAGGGAGCTCAATCGTGGAGAAGGCTCGACCGGCGGGCCGGCCTCGACCTTTTGCTCCTTTGCCGGCGGTGGCAGTGGCGGTTTGAGCCCGGCAACCGGCGCCAGGTCGAAGATGCGGCCGTCCGGCGCGCGCAGGTAGAGCACCGGCGTGCCCCATTCCAGGCCGTTGCCCTGGGCGAAGATCGCCTTGCGCGCCTCGGCCAGCGCCGCGTCCACGGGGTAGCCGTCGGCGATGGCCGCGTAGAACTCGCGAGCGAAGGTGGCCGCGGCCTCGTCCGAGATCTCGAACTGCATGGCGATGACGGCCGGGATGCCCTGTTGCACCAGGCTCTGGGCAGCGCCGGCAAACGGGTCGTCGCGGCCGGTGCGCCCGCCCTCGCAGGCGTTCAGGACCGCCAGGCGCAGTGTACGCTCGTCGTGCAGGATCGTGCCCAGGTCTTGTCCGCTTACCGGGCGGCCCCGTCCCGCCTCGTCCTCCAGGATCAGCACCCCGTCCTGGGTCTGTGGGTCGAACGCGCCGTGGCCAATGAAGTGGAAGACGTGGTACTCGCCGCGGCGCAACTGCTGCTGAAGGGCAGCCAATGTGGCCTTGTCGAGCCGCTCTACTGTGACCAGGCCGCGCTGCTGCAAATCACCCAGCGCCTGGTTCAGCTTCATCCACTCTCGTTCCACGTCGAGCGGCGGGCAGTCGGCCGGCGCGCTGATCATCACCAGCACGCGCAGTGGCGGCGCGACGGCCAGCGGCCTGATCCGTTCGGGCAGCTCCAGGTAGCGCACCAGCGGGGTTTCGGCCGAGAGGGCCAGGAAGCGGTTGAGCGCTGGGTTGTAGAGGTATTCCCACGGCAGGCTGAGCAGTTCCGGGGCATCGGTCAGGCGCAGGCGGAGGCGCAGGCCGGCATCCTGACGGCCGGCCTCGTCGAGGCTGCTGCGCAGGGACGCTCGCACCTCGTCGTGGAAGACGGCCGTGAAGAGGCGCTCGCCGAAGGACCGGGCGGCCTGGACTTCGGGGGAGTCAACCCGGCGCAGGCCGCGGCGCGGCCGGCCGATGCGCAGGAGCAGGTTCTCCAATTCCAGGTCCGAGAAGGGCAGGCTGAAAGTCGCGCTGGCCTGGCCGGCCGGCGAGTCTACCACCCGGGCGCGGTAGCCCTCGGCTGCGCGCTCGACGAGCAGGTCGAAGTCCAGGTAGTTGATCTCGGCCATGGGCGCCTCCGTGGCAGTTCATGCGGCTAAGTTTCTGGCCGGCTGCCAAGCAATCGTGTTTTCTCTGGCCTGGCCCCGCCTGCCAGCCAGGGGATTGGTTGCTCGTCTGGCAGGGACGGGTTAACCCACGCGACGCCGCGCAACTCTTTCACCTGGCGGGCTGCTCTTGCGAACAGGTCGCGTGCTGTGTCGTCCAGCGAAGCGATACATTGGTCGGTTGCCAGGGCCGCTTCGATCAGATGGTAATCCTTGAGCATGGCTTCGCGTTGGCTGTCTCCGGCCGCGACACCAACAACCCTGTCTTGCAGTTCTGTGTCGCCAGAGGGGTTCACGCGACACAGCTTCTTGCGCGCCACCATGGAAACGCGCCATGTTCTGGCCCAGTGTGACTGGTGTCTGTCCCACTCGGCTGCGATGTCCGGTGACATGACGATCTGATGGCAGATCTTGCGCACCACATCGAGAAAATCCCGGCAGTGTTTTGATGTAGGATATGTGGCATCGGCTCCGCCGGAGGCGCGAGCTACAGAGGCGTCAACGACGAGCCGTTGTGAAGGTTTCTTCGGCATGTCATTCCTGCCCCTGGCGTTGTTCGGCAGCGTTCAGATAACGGCTCTCTGTCTCAAGAGCGACCTCGGCGAAATCTTCGGGCCAGTCACCGTAGGCTCCAGCTTCGTCCAAATCGGCGCTGGTGATTTCCGTGATACCGTCGTCGCGGCGCTTGAACCAGTGGAGCTTCACTTTGTCCGGTGCAATGTATCCTTCGGCAACCAGCGATTGGACGGCCAGAATCAGCAGGGCGCTGTGGGTTTCTGCGACGACGCGGACACCGCGATTGGCGGCGTCGGCCAACACCTGCGCCAGTGCAGATTGCGCGCGTGGGTGAAGGTGGAGTTCTGGTTGTTCCAGGTAGACGAGCTGATCGGGTTTGGCTGCGTGCAGAGCCACCAGAACTGGCAAGGTTTGCGACACCCCGAAACCGACATCAGCAATGCTGACCAGATCGCCCACGGTGTTTCGGCTGGCGCGTGATAGACGCCCCACGCGCAATTCAACCTGGGTGTCATTGACCGGCTCAGCTACCACTTGCCAGGTTAGCCCAAGTCGCTCCAAGTCCTGGCTCAGCCCTTTGATCGCGTCTCGGTTGTCCTGGGCTTGCCATCCGGCAATTATGCTGGCCGTGTATTTCTCAAAGGTGCCCGAAAATGTCGGACCGATGGCCGTCCTGGGGTAGGTTCTCTCTGGATTGCCTCGCAGGCCTGGGAGGTGAATCAGGTTGCGGATGTGAGGTTCGATCACGTTGCCTGGCGAGTAAGCGACCAGGCGGCTTTCCTTCTTGTCCTCAATTCTCAGTGCCAGGTCCAGGAAGCAGCGATTGCGCACGACAACCCACCGAGGGGGCACGCCTTCTCTTTGGGCAATCGTCTCGTAAAACCCCTTGAGGTTGGGGGAAACAGCCGCCGCGATTTCGTCGTGCGTCATCTCGGCGTGCAAGCTGACGCTTTCCCTCTCGTCAGCATAGGTCAGATGCGCGATCTCGAGTCCCCCGGCTCGTTGCTTGCTAAAGCGGATTGTGACCGTCTTACCCAGGTCTACTTCGATCCCCACTCGGAAAGCAGCGACACGTTCCACCTTCCTCTCTTTGGACAATAACTGATCTACGGATGTGAACCGCACATTGGGGCCATCTAGCAAGAGCGCGCCGGGATCGTAGGTGGCTTCGAGGGTTTGCTTAAGCAAGAGCAGTGGTTGCATGATGCTGGATTTGCCCGAACTGTTCGCTCCAGCCAGAATCGTCAGTGGACGAATCTCGATAGAACGTTCTTCGGCAAGGGACTTGTAACCACCTACGGAAACAGCGGTAACTCCTTCCCCTGGATTTTGCGTTTCTCTTTTCGAGTTTGGCTGTGTGTTCATTATCCGTCCTCTCCGTCAACTAACTATCCCCTTGGCATCATACGCCAGAACGGCTTCCTGGTCAAGCGATTTCTTGCCGGCAAGGCGCCGCTCAGACTGCTGCCAGCCCCGGCAGCAAATAGTCCCGCACCACCACTTCCCAACTCATCCCCGCGGCCACGCGTTGGCCCGCCTGGAGCAGACGCCGGCGGTCCGCGTCGGTGTGCGGGAGCCGATCGGCGATCTGTTGGGCGACCAGATAGCTATGCCGCGCCTCGATACCGTCCCGAATCTGGCGGTCGATGCCCAGTGCGTCCCACGGGCTCCACAAGTGCCAGCCCGGCGGTGGCGTGACGTAGTCCGCGACGACGAAGTTGGGCAGGGGTTGCCCGTTGGCAGCCCGGTTGACGAAGCCCACGCAGCCGCAGACGTTGGAGACGACGCACAGCGCGCCCGCGCTCAGCGGTTCTACCTGGGCAATCCCGAACGGCTCATAGATCGACTGGCCAAACTCCAGATCGGCGCCGGTGCGCAGGTCCGCGAAGCGCATCGCCTCGGGCATGCGCAGGCCGCACCGGCCGCGGTCCCAGCCGAACTGGTTGACCAGCACGACCCG
>MNXL01000093.1 GCA_001871755.1 Anaerolineae bacterium CG2_30_64_16 | reverse complement strand
TTGTAAGTTCATTGAGCTTTCTAAGCAGGTCTCTGCCTGGGTTGACATCATGCGACGAGTGGCACAAAAGGCAACCCGCAAACAGACGAAGGTCCACAACAGTCGCCTGGTGCTCAAGATCATCTACGAGCGCGGAGAGATCAGCCGGGCTGACGTGGCTCGCGAGACTCGACTTACCCGAACGACCGTTTCCGACGTGGTCACAGACCTGATGGACCAGGGACTGGTAGAAGAAATCGGCTATGGTCCGTCGGCAGGTGGCAAACCCCCCATCCTTCTCAGTATCGTCGCCGACTCCCGCCACCTCATCGGTATTGACCTGGCCAGCGCCGAGTTCCGTGGCGCAGTGGTGAACCTGCACGGCCAGGTCCGGCACCAGATCAATGTACCTTTGCACAATCGAGACGGTGAGGCCGCTCTGGCACTCGTGTACGAGATGGTCCAAGATCTGATAGCTGCAACCGACAACCCTCTGCTGGGCATCGGCATTGGCTCGCCGGGCTTGATGGATGCCACCAACGGCATCGTGCGCCGCTCGGTCAACCTGAACTGGCACGACCTGCCGTTGCGGGCCCTGTTGGAAGAGCGGTACGGCCTGCCGGTGTACGTAGCCAACGATTCGCAGGTGGCGGCCCTGGGCGAGTACACCTTTGGCGACGGGCCGGGTGTGGAGAACCTGGTCGTGGTCAAAGTGGGGCAAGGCATCGGCGCTGGCATCGTGCTGAATGGACAGATCTTCCACGGCGAGACTTTTGGCGCGGGGGAGATCGGGCACGTCGCCGTGGTCGCGAATGGCAGGCAGTGTCGATGCGGCAATTTCGGCTGCCTTGAAACAGTGGCCAGCGCGCGCGATTATCAGCCAGGCCCAATCTCTCGCTACCAACGATCCGGACTCTCGCCTCAACCATTTTGCCGCCAGCCCCGAAGAGATCACGATCGAGACTATCTGCCGGGCGATGGAGGCCGGTGATGAGCAGGTGCAGCAGATGGTCCGGCGAGCCGGACAGTACCTCGGGATCGCGGCTGCCAACGTTGTCGGTCTGCTCAGTGTCCGGCGCATTGTGATCGCCGGCAGCGTGGCTCGCCTTGGACAGATACTGTTGGATGCGATCCGGCAGGAGATGGTCAAACGCTCGCTGGCTGTTCTGGCCAACGAAACCGAGATCGGGCTGTCGAGCATGGACTCGGAGATTGTGATCCTGGGTGCATCGGCCCTGGTCCTGAACCGCGAACTGGGACTGTTTGCCACGCCAGAGGCCGCGGCGTAACGCACGCGGCCTCGGTGGACGAGTGGTCGGGAGACCGAGGCTGGGGCGCACCCTACCTCTCCCAGCAATGCGTTTTCCGGCTGGCGCCGAAAGCCGGGATCAAGATGCCCGACAACATGCCTAATGCTGAAAAGCTGAAACTTGTCCAGGAGAGACTGGAAGCCGACCACGAAGGGGCGCTTCAGATTTGGCAGAGCATGGGCATCTACATGGGCTACACCATCGCTCACTATGCCGATTTCTACGAATTGAAGCACGTGCTCGTTCTCGGGCGCTGCACTTCAGGCAGGGGGGGCAACTCATCCTGGATGGCGCCCACAAGGTGCTCCGGGCCGAGTTTCCAGAGCTTGCCGCACGGACCAACATTCAGTTGCCGGACGAAAAGAGCCGGCGCGTGGGACAGTCCATCGCGGCCGCCAGCCTGCCGGCCATCGGCGGCTGATGGCGGCTGATGGCGAGGAGCGGCGCATGTAGTTCAGCCGCGACACAGCCAGAGAGTCTGTGAGGGAATGCTCGATGAGGCCCGACTTTCGATCCATCGTCGCCCAATTCGCGTTCGAGGGCGAGTTTCTGGACGCCCAGCGCTGCGGTATCGGGCACATCAATGGCACCTACGCCGCCCGCTTTCGCAAAGCCGATGGCGTGGTCCATCGCTACATCTTGCAGCGGATCAACCACGAGGTGTTCAGGCATCCCGAAGAGTTGATGCACAACATCGCAAAAGTGACCGTCCACCTCCGGGAGAAAATCATTGCTGCCGGCGGCGATCCGGAGCGGGAGACGCTCAATCTCATTCCCACGGTGGATGGCAGGACTTTTTACAAAACGACCGAGGGCAACTACTGGCGGGCGTATGTCTTTATCGAAGGCGCCCAAACCTACCAGGTCGTGGCGCACCTGGATCACTTTTACAATGCCGGAAAGGCGTTCGGTAAGTTCCAGCAGTTGGTCAGCGATTTCCCGGCGGAGCAACTGTACGAAACTATCCCGGACTTTCACCACACGCCGAAACGGTTCGACGCCTTTGTCCGGTCTGTGGAAAGGGATGCCAGGAACCGCGCTCAGACGGCCAGGGCCGAGATCGAGTTCGTAGAGCAGCGGGCTGAGGAGATGCCAATCCTCGTCGATCTGTTGGACAAGGGAGCGCTTCCCCGCCGCATCACGCACAACGACACCAAGTTCAACAACGTCATGGAGGTTCATCGAGAGGGCCACAACCTGGACCGTTGCCGAACCCAGTTCAAGATGGTCCAGGATATGGAAGAGAAATTCGAGCAGATGGTCAGGATCGTCGAAAAGCATGGGTAGCTGGTCAACTTGAAGAGGAGGTCTGACTTGAGTGTAGCGACAGCATCGCAAGGAAAGGCCAAGGTTTCTCCTGGCCGTATCGCGAGGACCATCGCCTCCAACTACCTGGTGCGGCGGCTGGGCAAAGCCCTGTTCACCGTCTGGTTTGTGACCACGCTGATCTTCTTTTTGGTTCGGCTGATGCCGTCCAACCCTATCGAGGTGTACATCAATGAGTTGATCGTGCAGTATAGCCTCACCTACCCGGAAGCCAGAGACCAGGCGGCCTCGCTTTTTGCGATAGACCTGGACGCGCCGCTGTGGAAGCAGTATGTTGACTATATGGGTAATCTGGTTCAGGGCAACATGGGCACCTCGCTGCGTTCGCCGGGGACGCCGGTCACGGCCATCATCGCCCGGTTTTTGCCCTGGACGATCTTCAGCGTGGGGGTGGGCCTGCTGATCAGTTTCAGCATCGGCATGACCCTCGGTATGCTCTCGGCCTATCGCCGGGACAGCGCCTGGGAGCCGGTTGTGTCGGCCATAGGCTCTTTCTTGAGCTCGGTACCCGATTACATCATCGGCATTCTCTTGTTGGTTTACCTGGGGGTGCGCTGGGAAATCGTGCCCATCCACGCCATGCGCGGCTCGTCGACGCCGGGCATCCAGCCGGGCTTTACGCTGAAATTCATCAAGGACATCTTTTTCCACGCGGCGCTGCCCATTGCCACCTACGTGCTGGCGACCTTTGGCGGCTGGCTGTTAACCATGAAGAGCAATACCATCAGCACGCTGGGGGAGGATTACGTCACCGTGGCTCGGGCGCGAGGCCTGACGGAGGGCCGCATCACGAGCGCCTACGTGGGCCGCAATGCCTCATTGCCGCTCATCGCCCAGTTGGCCATCAGCATTGGCTTTGTCGTCGGCGGCTCGATCCTCATCGAATTCATCTTTGTCTACCAGGGGATTGGCTTCCAATTGCGGGAGGCGATCAACACCCGCGACTACCCGGTGATGCAGGGCATTTTCCTGGTTATCACCATGGCGGTGATCCTCTCCAACCTGCTGGCGGATTATGCCTACGGTTGGCTGGATCCGCGTGTTCGGATCGCTGGAGGGGAATGACATGGCCTCTAACACAGCAGCGGCAAATGGCTTATCCAGATTTCTATCTGATCTTGGGCATTCCTTCCGTATCTTTTTGCGCAATCTGACACGGAACAAGGTGGGCTTTGTCGGTACACTGATGATCCTCGGCTTTATCTTCCTGGCTTTCATCATGCCCTACTTTGTGCCGGCGCCACACAAGGCCGATATCACCAAAATCTACGAGCGCCCTTCCCGCGAACATCTGCTAGGCACGGATAGCCAGGGCAAGGATATCTGGGCCCAGATCGTGCACGGCGGCAGAGACATCGTGGTCATGGCCTTCCTCACCGGGATGATCGCCACCTTTATCGGTGTGAGCCTGGGGTCCTTGAGCGCCGTCATCGGCGGTCCACTCGACTCGTTCCTGACGACCCTGGCCGACGTCTGGCTCACCATTCCCCGCTTCCCGCTCCTGGCTGTGCTGGCTGGTCTGATTACATTGAATAACATCATCACCCTGGCCTTGATCCTGGCCGTCCTGTCGTGGGCCGGGCTGTACCGGGCCATTCGCGCCCAGGTCTTTTCTATCAAGGAGCGGGACTATATCGAGGCGGCCACTGCCCTCGGCCTGGGACTGCGGCACATCATCTTTTCCGAGATCCTGCCCAACATGATGGCCTACATCGCCATCAACTTTACCCTGGCCATGACCGCGGCGATTTACGCCCAGGTTGGCCTCGTTTTCCTGGGGTTGGTGCCACTTACCAGGAACTGGGGGGTGATGATCAACCTGGCCTGGACGCAAGGAGCCATCTTTTTCAGAGACAGCATCTACTTCATCATGGCCCCCGTTGTCGCCATTGCTTTGTTCCAGTTATCCATTGTCTGGATGAGCCGCTCTCTGGAAGAGATCTTTAATCCCAGACTACGAGCCGGGAGATAGACCGACATGAAGGACGAGAACGCCACGATCTGGGACACCAATCCTCTTTCCGTGCGGAATCTGTGGGTAGAGTATCTCGGCGAGCGAGGTATGGTGAAGGCCGTACGTGGCGTGACCTTTGACTTGCGACCCAGGGAAAGCCTGGCCTTCATCGGCGAAAGTGGCTGCGGCAAGACGACGCTGGGCCTGGCGCTCATCCGGCTGCTGGTCAAGACAGCCCGCATCTCCCAGGGTGAGATCTTGTACCGTCGAAGCGGGAGGGAGACAGCCGTGCTCAAACTGAAAGGGCGCGAGATGCGACACTTCCGTTGGTGCGAATGCGCCATGGTCTTCCAGTCGGCGCTCAACGCCTTTAACCCGGTGTTGCGCATCAGGGACCAGATGTACGATACCATACGCGCCCACTGGCGGATGTCCCAATCTGAGATGCGCGAGCGCGCGCTGAGCCTGCTACGCCACGTGCAGCTCGATCCGGAACGGGTCATCGACTCCTACCCCCACGAATTGAGCGGCGGTATGCGACAGCGGGTGCTGCTGGCCATGAGCTTGCTGTTGGATCCCCAAATCATCATCCTCGACGAACCGACGACGGCCCTGGACATCCTGACTCAGCGCACCATCCTGGAGTTGTTGAAAAGCTTGAAAGCAGAGATGGGCTTCTCACTAATGTTCATCTCCCACGACCTGTCCATCGCAGCCGAGTTGGCCGACCGGGTGGCCACCATGTATGCTGGCGCCATTGTGGAGCTTGGCCTGGTCTACGACATCTTTTACCGGCCGGCGCATCCCTACACCCTGGGCCTGATCCGGGCCGTGCCGACCGTGACCGGCGATTTCCAAGACCTGATCTCGATCCCCGGCTCGCCGCCCGACCTGATCGACCTGCCCACCGGCTGCAAGTTTCACATCCGCTGTCCCTATGCCACCGATCGGTGTCGTCAGGAGGAGCCGACCTTGGAGCCGTATGGGCCAGATCACAGTGTGGCTTGTTTCCATGTCGACCAGGTCCGGCGGGACGCCGATGCCATATGGGAGGGAACCGGGCACGTCGCAGCAGGAGAGGCAGCATGACCGAGTACCTCATCGAAGCGCACAACCTGACCCGGCAGTTTGGCCGCCGCCGCGAAAGGGTGACGGCGGTGGACGACGTCTCCCTGGGTATCAGTGAGGGAGAGGTCCTCTGTCTGGTGGGTGAAAGCGGCTGTGGCAAGACGACCACGGGCAAGCTGCTGGCCGGCTTGCTCAAACCCTCCAGTGGGCGGATCCGGTACCAGGGTCAGGATGTTTGGACGCAAGACAAAGAAAGCTTCAGAAAGTACCGGCTGGGGGTGCAGATCATCCATCAGGATCCTTACGCCTCGCTGAACCCGTCTCACACCGTCCACCAGATCCTGAGTGCCCCCTTATTGCATCATAATCTTGTGAATGGCCGCCGGCAGGCGCGGGAGCGGGTCGTCGAATTGCTCCAGATCGTGGACTTGACCCCGGTTGAGGATTTCCTGACCAAATATCCCCACCAGTTGAGCGGTGGCCAGCGCCAGCGTGTGTCTGTGGCCCGTGCTCTCACTGTCAATCCCAGCTTCATTGTCGCCGACGAGGCCGTCTCGATGGTGGATGTCTCTATCCGAGTCAGTCTACTCAAAATGCTCTCCCGCTTGAGGATGCAGTTGGGCGTCACTTTTCTGTTCATCACCCACGACCTGGCGCTGGCTAAATTCTTCGCCTGGGAAGGGCGCATCGCCGTGATGTATGTGGGTAGCGTCGTTGAGCTTACATCCACGCCAGAGTTGATCAACAACGCGCAACACCCCTATACCAAGGCTCTCCTGGCTGCTGTGCCTGAAGCCGATCCGAATTTGACCCGGCGCAAGAAACCGATAACGCTCCGTAGTCAGGACATTCCCAGCTTGCGTAACCTGCCCCCAGGCTGCCGGTTTCACCCGCGTTGCCCGCTTTTTGAGGAAGGACTATGCGACCGGGTAGCGCCGAAACTGAAGTCAGTGGGCGAAAACGGGCATCAGGTAGCCTGTCACAGGGTTACAGGATAGGGGGAATTGGGGCTATGAGTCCCGGAACAGGTCAGGCTTTCTTCCGCATCGCGGTCTTCATCACGCTCGCTTCGTTGGCTGTGTTGCCATTTCTCACGCCTGGCACAGCCGAGTTTGTCGTGGATGTGCTGGCGCTGGCCGTGGGGTTGGCTTCCGTTGCCGTCGTTGCAGTCCTGGCTCGCTGGTCAGCGCGTCCGTAATGCCGGAGAACATGGGGATCGCAGCAAATGACAGGATAAGAAGAGACTGGACCGGCAAGCTATACTGAACGGAAATGGATGCAGTGCAAACGGAGTCGAGCCTTTAGGCGGAAATCAAGCGCAAAAACCGGCTAAAGCCTCGATTCCAATGCGTTCATTTGATTTCCGTTCAGTATACTGCTCTTCGAATCGTTGCGATGAATCGTGCGCTCCACTGCCTGAAAGGGGGTGATAGCCCATAGAATCAGTTTGACTGTCTGATTGTACGTTCAACCAAATGCTTAGTTGACAAGGAGGATGAACTGTGAGTAAGAAACTGTTTTCTATGGCCAGCTTGTTGATCGTGGTGGCGATGTTGCTCACCGCTTGCGCACCCATCTCGGAGCCGCAGGTGGTCGAAAAAGTCGTCACCCAAGTTGTGGAAAAGACGGTCAAAGAGACCGTCGTCGTCGAGGGCACGCCCCAGGTTGTGGAGAAGGTCGTGACCCAGGTCGTGGAGAAGCCGGTCGAGGTGGAGAAGGTGATCACGGCCACCCCGAAGCCTGGCGGCGTGTTCGCCGGCGCCTATCCCTACCAGGTCCCGCCGGTGGGCCACTTCAACGAATTCGCCACCAACGCTATCGCCATCGGCATCTACCGCTCGCTGTTCCAGCCGCCGTTGGCCATGTACTACTGGGCCGATGGCTCCTGGATGCCCCTTCTGGCCACCGAGTGGAAGACTGACCAGGAGGCGGCCACCCTCACCGTCAAGCTGCGCGAGGGCGTCAAGTGGAGCAACGGCGACGACTTTACAGCCGAAGACGTGGTCGTCACCTTCAACTGCCGCCGCCTGGCCAAGGGCACCGTCTGGCGCTTCCTGGACAAGGTCGAGGCCGTGGATGACCACACCGTCGTCTTTTCCATGAGCGAGCCCTCGATCGTCGTCGAGCGCTACGTCATCCGCAACGAGTACATCGTGGACCGGGCCACCTACGGCGAGTGGTCGGATAAGGTGCAGGCCCTGCTGGACGAGGGCAAGGATATGGCCTCGGATGAGTGGAATGCCTTGTTGCAGCAATTCAACGAGTATCGGCCCGAAGCCATCAACGCTACCGGCCCGTATAACGTTGACCCCAAGAGCCTCAACGAGGCCCGCCTGACCCTGGTCAAGAACGAGTCGTCCTGGCTGGCCGACACGGTCAAGTTCGACGAGGTCTACATCTACAACGGCGAGACGCCCACCGTCACCCCGCTGGTCCTGGCCATGCAGGTGGATTATGCCACCCACGGCTTCCCGCCAGCGACGGAAAAGGCGTTCGTCGGCGAGGGAGTCCGCATCCTGCGGCCGCCCATCTACTCCGGCCCGGCACTCTACTTCAACCAGACCATCTACCCCTTCAACGTCAAAGAGGTTCGCCAGGCCCTGGCCTACGCCATCGACCGCCACGAGAACGGCACCGTCTCCCTGGGCGAGTCGGGTAAAGCCGTGGTGTACATGACCGGCTTTAGCGACAACATCGTTCCGCTCTGGGTGGACGACGTCGATGCCCTCGACAAGTACGCGTACGACACGGCCAAGGCCGAGCAGATCCTCACCGGCCTGGGCTTCACCAAGGGCGCCGACGGTGTGTGGGTCACCGACAAGGGCGACCGCATGGAGTACGAGCTGACCGCACCGGCCGAGTACGCCGATTGGTCGGCCTCCGCCGAGAACGTGGCCGAGCAGCTCACCGCCTTTGGCATCCCCACCAGCTTCCGCGGCGTCGAGTTCCGCCAGCACCCCATCAACGTGAACCAGGGCAACTTCCAGCTCGCCATTCGCGCCTGGGGTTCTGGCAACCCGCACCCGCACTTCTCCTTCGTCCAGGATCTGTACACCCACAACGGTGAGGCGGTCACCGGTGCCGCCCTGGCGGCCGATCCTGCCCTGGGCACGCAAGGTCCAGGCATGAGCTTCACCCTGCAACAGACCACCGACTGCTGCGGCGACTTTGACTTTGAAACCAACATCGACAACATGCCCCAGGGCCTGGATACCGCGGCCCAGAAGGCGATGGTGGCCGAGACCGCCAAGGCCTACAATGAGCTGCTGCCCCAGATCCCACTCTGGGAGCGCTATGGCAACAACCCGGCCATGGACGGCTTGCATACCTGTGGCTGGCTGCCGGACGACGACCCGATCTACAAGAACAGCCCCTACGCCGATTCCTTTGCCGTCATGATGATCCTGGACGGCACGCTCTATCCGTGCAACCAGTAGTCCGAGCTTTGGCGTGAGTCAAAACGCCTGACAAGGCAAACGAGACTGCGAGCTCCCGCCTGGGGGGTTCGCAGTCTCACACTGTCTAGACCTGACAGGTCTTGCGGGAACTGCAATCTCAAACGAATCATATCACCAGATCTTCACTGGTGGAGGAACCCTGGACATGACAGGCCGCATCATTTTTGAGGTCTGCATCGGCTCTGCCGAGGCGGCCATCGCCGCCCAGGCAGGCGGCGCGGACCGCGTCGAGCTGTGCGCCAACCTGCTGGAGGGCGGCACGACGCCCAGCGCGGGGTCGATCCAGCTTGCCCGCCAGCGCATCGACATCGGCTTACAGGTCATGATCCGGCCCCGGGGCGGCGATTTCTGCTACACTGACGGCGAGTTCGAGATCATGAAGCTCGACATCGCAATGGCCAAAAAGCTGGGCGCCGACGGGGTGGTCATCGGCATCTTGAATCCCGACGGCGCGGTGGACAGGGCGCGCACCGGCGAGCTGGTCGAGCTGGCCCGGCCAATGAACGTCACATTTCACCGCGCCTTTGACATGGCGCGCGATCCGTACCAGGCGTTGGAGGACCTGATTGAGCTGGGCGTGGACCGGGTGCTCACCTCCGGCCAGGAGATCACGGCCTTCGAGGGGCTGGCCCTGATCGCCGACCTGGTACAAAGGGCCGGCGACCGGATCATCGTCATGCCCGGCGGCGGGATCCACGAGCGCAACATCCGCAAGATCGTCGAGTTGAGCGGGGCCAGGGAGGTGCACGCTGCCGCGCCGGCCACCATCGCCAGCCCCATGGAGTACCGCAACCCGAACTGCTTCATGGGTGGCGAGCTCAGGCCGCCGGAATTCGCCCTCGAAGTGACCGATCCCAGTCGCGTCCGGGCGATGCTGGGGGCCATTCGCTCACAAGTCCCGTCCCCGGGACGTCCGAGGACGGGCTTCAGAGCCTTATCTTAGTGACATTGTGAGAATCCTGGTTGGTGCTGTAGGCCACGAATCCAATACTTTTACGCCGTTCCTGACGACGATGGACGACTTTTACGTGCGCTACGGCGACGAACTGCTTCAGGGCCTGCCCTGTCGCAGCTCGCTGGACGGCATCCTCGACACGCTGCGCGCGCGCGGCGCCGGGCTGGTGCCGACCGTGGCCGCGGGGGCCATGCCCGGCGGTGTGGTGGAGCGCCGCGCCTACGAAACGTTCAAGCAGGCCATTCTCGACCAGGCCCACGACGTGGACGGCGCCTGCCTCTATCTCCACGGCGCGATGCGGGCCAGCCCTGAGCCGGGTCGAAGGGCCGAGGGGCTGGATTATGCTGACAACGATCTGGTTCGCGACCTGCGGGCCAGGCTCGGTCCGGGCGTGCCCATCACCCTGGCCCTGGACATGCACGCCAACATCGTCGCCGAGATGGTGGGCAACGTGGACGCCATGGTCGCCTACCACACCGCACCCCACGTGGACGCCTACGAGACCGGCGGGCGCGCCGCCGAGATGCTCTTGTGGATCCTGGAGGGGGGCAAGCGGCCGGCGATGGGCTTTGCCAAGGCGCCGTTCCTCTTGCCCGGCGAGATGGCCCAGACAGCGCTCGATCCGATGGCGTCGATGATGGCCCTGGTGGACGAGCTGGAGCAGCGCCCCGAGGTGCTGTCGGCGTCGCTGGCCAACGGCCACTGCTGGGCCGACGTGCCCGACATCGGTGTCTCGGCGGTGGTCGTCACCACCGGTGACGCGGCGCTGGCCCAGGCGGAGGCGGATCGCCTGGCGGCGACCTTCTGGCAGCGGCGGGCCGAGTTCGGCGTCAGCGCCGAGGCCTATCCGATGGCCGAGGCCGTCGAAAAGGCCCGGACCGCCGGGGAATCCACCGTCTTTCTGTCCGATTCCGGCGACAACCCCGGCGCCGGTGGCACGACGGACGTACCCGAACTCCTGGCAGAACTGTTCGCCCAGGACGCCCAGAGCGTCGTTTTTGCCAGCATCTGGGATGTGGAGGCGGTGGAAGCCTGTGCTGCCGCCGGCGTGGGTCAGGACGTGACCGTGTCTATCGGTGGCAAGCTGGATACGTTTCATGGCACGTCCCTGGAAGTCACGGGGCGCGTGCGGCTGTTGACTGACGGTCAAGATTACAAAGGCGGTGTCCGTCAGCCGCGTGGAAGGGCCCAGACCGGACCCATTGCCGTGTTGAACATGGATGGGGTGGACATCATTTTATCGTCCACCCGCCTCAGCTTCGAGGACCCGGCCCAGCTCCGTTGCCTCGGTCTGGAGCCGCTCGACTACCGCATTGTTGTGCTCAAGCGGGGCTACCTGACCGCACCGTTCCAGGCCATCAGCCAGCGTTCGATCCTGGCCTTCAGCCCCGGCGCGACCAACTGCCGGGTGGCCGACATGGCGTTTCGCCGGGTGAATCGCCCGATCTATCCTTTAGATCTGGATACAACCTGGACGCCCATACGGATTATTGGAAATGAGTAAGGAACTGAAAGCCGTCATCCTGGCGGCGGGCCAACAGACGATCACGGCCGATAGAGAACCACTGCTGCTTCAGCCGCTCGGCGACCGCGCGGTTCTGGACCATGTGGTCGAGTGCGCGCTGCGGCGTGTGGCGGTGGACGATCTCTACATCGTCGTCGGCTACGAGCAAGACAGGGTGCGGGCGCACCTGGGGCCGGGTTTTCGGTACGTGATCCAGGCTGAGCCGCTGGGCACCGGGCACGCCGTCTTGCAACTCGATCCTTTGCTGGCAGATTTCCGGGGCGATCTGCTCATCCTCTACGGCGACACCCCCCTCTTCCGGCCGGCGTCCATCTTGGGGCTGCTCAATCGCCACCGGCTGCGGCAGGCACACCTGACCCTGCTCAGTGCCGTGGTGGATCGGCCCCTGCCCTACGGCCGCATCATCCGCGACGCGAGCGGGCGCATCATGGACATTATCGAAGAGGAAGAGGCTTCGGCCGAAGTGCGCCAGATCCGCGAGCTGAACGTGGGGGCCTACGTCGTCTGCGCTGAAAAGATCTGGCCTGCTTTAAGGACCCTGGCGCCTTCGCCCCTGGACGGCGAATACCGCCTCACCGACTGCGCCCACCGCCTCATTCGCTCCGGGCTGCGGGTGGAGAGCCATCAGATCTACGACCAGGACGAGGTGCTGGGCATCAACACCCGGGAGGATCTGGAACGGGCCGAGTTCATCCTGCAGAAGCGGCTCTATCGCCCCCGCCGCCACGAGGAGGAGAACCTGGTTACCTTTGGCACCGGTGGCTGGCGGGCCGTCATCGGCGAGGGGTTCACCCTGCACAACGTGCGGCGGCTGTGTCAGGCGCTGGCCAACGACGTGATCCGCCGCGGCGAGGAAAAACGGGGCGTGCTCGTCGGCTTTGACCGCCGCTTCCTCTCCGACCGGGCGGCCGAGGCGGCAGCGGAGGTCTTTGCCGGGAACAACATCCCCGTCATCCTGCTGACTGAGGACGCGCCGACGCCGCTCATCACCTACGCGGCAGCGGCCCAGGGCGTGGCCTATGGTCTGGCCTTCACCGCCAGCCATAATCCACCCGAGTGGAACGGCCTGAAGGTCTTTCACGGCGACGGTTCGTTGCTGCTCACCGAGGAGACGGAGCGCATCGAAGCCGAGACCAACACCCTGATGACGCGCGACGTGGTCAAGATCCCGCTCGATGTGGGCCTGGAAGCGGACATCGTCCGCCGCGCCGATTTCGTCAACGAGTACGTGGACGCCGTCGAGTCGCTGGTGGACCTGGACGCCATCCGCGACGCCGGCCTCAAGGTCATCGTCGACCCGATGTACGGCACGGGGCAGCTCACCCTGGGCATCATCCTCACCGAGGCGCGCTGCCGGGTGACCTTCATCCACGAGCGCCGCAACCCGCTGTTCGGCGGCCGCTCGCCGGCGCCCAACCTGGAGGCCTTGCGGCTGTTGATGACCCACGTTCAGGAGGACGGCTACCATCTCGGCCTGGCCACCGACGGCGACGCCGACCGTATCGCGATTGTAGACGAGCGGGGTGGATATGTGCCCATCAACGACGTTCTGCTGTTGCTCTACTACTACCTGCACAAGGTGCGCGGCGAGCGAGGTGGTGTGGTGCGCAACCTGGCCACCACGCACCTGCTGGACCGGCTGGCCGCGCATCTGGGCGAAGAATGTTACGAAGTGCCAGTCGGTTTCAAGCACGTCGTCGCGGCCATGAAGGAGCGCAATGCCCTGTTGGGCGGCGAGAGCAGCGGCGGGCTGACCATCCGCGGCCACATCCTGGGCAAGGACGGCATCTTTGCCGCGGTGCTGGTCGTCGAGATGCTGGCTCGCACGGGCAAGACAATTTCAGAGCTGTGCGAGGAGATCTACCGCATCACCGGCCGCCTGTACAGCGTGGAGGAGAACCTGCCAGCCACCTCCGAGATGCGGGTCGTCGTCCCGCGTCGCCTGGCCGAGACCGGGCTCACCCATATCGGGCCGTATCCGTTGCGGGGCGTGTCCCACATGGATGGCACCAAGTTCTTCCTGGAGAACGACAACTGGCTGCTGATACGCTTCTCGGGCACCGAGCCGGTGCTGCGCATCTTTGCCGAGGCCGACTCGGAGGAGAAAGCGCGCGAGTTGATCCGGTGGTTGAAGGGTTTTGTGGCGTTGGGGTGAGTTGGCAGGTTGGGGATTGGGGATTGGGAATTGGGGATTAGGATGTTCAATCGCGAGGGTGGCCGGTATTGATACATCTAACCCACGCCCGCCGCTTTTGGGATAACGACACTTTCTCCGACGTGGCGTTTCTGCGCTTCCCGCCGGCGGGGTTCGCTTTTGCCGAATTCGACCAGCAGGACCGGGCTGTCAAGCTGGCCGAAGTGGCCCACCTGCGCGCCGTCAAGGCCCAGACGCGGGGCGTGAACGATCCGCGCAGCGTCGCCTTTGCCCGGTTGGAGCAGGACCGCGGCGTCGAGCAGGTCTTTCCCGGCGTGGATCCGCACACTGGGCGCGGCGAGCGGCTCTACAGCGCCAATTCGCTGCTCACCTACACCCTGCGTATGCTCCTGGCCCGCGGCTGGCTGCACTTCGATGGCGCCGACTGGCAGGCCGCCGTCCCGGACGACGAGCCGGTCTGGCGCGATCGCGCCCGCGCGGTGCTGGCTCTGTTGGCCCACGAGGACCGGCTCTACCTGGGCGGCGCCTTGGGTCGCCGCCTTTCGACACCAACCGATTTCGAAGGGTTCGACGTGCAGCGGGACCTGCTGCCGGTGGGACGCCTCGGTTTTGTGCGCGAGTTCGTGTGGCGCGAGCGCCCGCGTATCGCTTTCAACGCTGCCTTTTTCTTGCTGGAGCACGACGATTTTGATAGCCACCACTCGGCGTTGGGGGAAGCCTACAACCTCTACGTCCGCGACGGGGTGATCCTGCGACCACCGTTGCACCGCCGCGCGGCCTTTTACCAAACGCCAGACGGTTGCTGGCAAGCCGGGCACATTTCGATGCTCGCCATGACCGTACAACTGCCGAATGGAGCGCTGCTGGCGCCGGAGGGGAGTGAGTTGCCGGGGTTGCCTTTCCGCCTCAACCCGGACGGGGATGCCAGGGTGGCCGTTTACACTCGCACCCTTGGCCTGGCGAGCTACGGCCGGCCGCAGCGGCGGACACCGGCTGCACCGGGCCGCGCCGAATACACCGTCGTCGATACGCGGATCGTGAGTCGCAAGGTGGGCGGCGAGCTGGAGATCCCGCAGAATGGCCTGGTGCTCTCTTTCTCCCCCGGCGTGCCGCCACACGGTGCGATCTCAGACGGGGGCCTGCCGCGCGTGCAATACGGCTTTGCCCAGGAGGTTTTGCGGGGCGTGCAGCAGGCAATCCAGGCCGGGCCGTTGCTGTTGAAAGGTGGACAGATCGCCCTCACAGCAGACTCGTTGGCGGACGAGGAGTTCTGGCCGACCCGTGGTGAGCAAGGCCGAACCGCGCCGCTGGAACAGGGTGAGAACACCCCCGTGGGCGTGGTGCCCACCGATTACCCGATGGACACCGACCGCACTCGCGCCGGCCGCATCGGCCTGGGCGTGGATGCCGAGGGGCAACTACTCGTCGTCGCCGTGCCCGGCACGGAGCGGGGCGCCCATCGCCTCGAGAGCGACAGCGCGGGCGCGACGCTGCTGGAGCTGGCCGAACTGCTGGCCGAGGCCGGCGCCGTGGACGCCATCAACCTGGACGGCGGCGGCTCGACGCAGCTCTTCTACCGGGGTGGCCTGGCCACCACGCCCGGCAACCGCTACCGGCTGCCCGGCGTGCAGTTCGAGCGGATGGTTCCGACAGCCGGTGCGTTGTGGTAGGTTGGCGAGATCATGATTCAGACAGGGTTGGATCGGCTGATCCACGAACAACTCCACCTGCTCCAGGGCAAACGAGTCGGCTTGGTCACGCACCCGGCGGCGGTCCTGCCGGACCTCACCGGGGCGGTGGACGCCCTGCTCCGGGCCGGCGTGCGCCTCACCGCGCTCTTTGGCCCGGAGCATGGCCCGGATGGCGCCGCCGCCGATGGCGCGCCGGTGGGCGACGCCGTCCACCCTCACACCGGGCTGCCTGTCTACAGCCTCTATGGCGCGGTGCAAGAGCCGACGCCCGACATGCTGACCGAAGTGGATGTCCTGGTCTTTGATATGCAAGACGTGGGCGTGCGCTTTTACACCTTTGTGAGTACCCTCTTTTACGTGCTCCAGGGCGCGGCCCAGGCCGGCAAGCCCGTCATCGTCCTGGACCGGCCCAATCCCATCAACGGCCGGACACTGGAAGGGCCGCCGGTGCTCCCCGATTTCGAGTCGTTCGTGGGCGTCGCGTCCGTACCCATCCGCCACGGGCTGACCCTGGGTGAGATGGCGCGCTGGATGAACGGCGAGCACGCCCTGGGTGCCGACCTGACCGTCGTGGCCATGTGCGGCTGGCGGCGAGGCATGTGGTTCGACGAGACGGGGCTGCTCTGGGTGCCCACTTCGCCGGCCATGCCCCATGCGATGGGTACATCGACCTCGACGGCGACGTTGTATCCGGGGCTGTGCCGGCTGGAGGGGACCAACGTGTCGGAGGGACGCGGCACGGCGCTGCCCTTCGAGGTCTGCGGCGCGCCCTGGATCGACGGTCGCGCCCTGGCGAAGCGGCTCAACGCGCTGGCGCTGCCCGGCGTCCGGGCGCGGGCGACACGTTTTGCGCCCTGCTCGGACAAATTCGCCAGGGAGATGTGCGGCGGCCTTCAACTCCACGTCACCGATCGAGACACTCTGCGCCCCGTGGCGCTGGGCCTGCACCTCGTCGCCACTCTCCATGACCTGTACCCGGACCAGTTCGCCTGGCGAGCGTCCCACTTTGACCGGCTCATCGGCAGCGACCGGGTCCGCCACGCCCTGGAGGCGGGAGAACCGGTCGAACAGATCGTCCAAAGTTGGAGCAAAGATTTGGCCGAATTCAACCAGCGGCGGGAGGCATACTTGCTCTACCGGGACAAGGCGGAGAACGATTCGTGATGATCGGAAAACTCAAGGCCCGGGCTGTCACCACCCGTTTCCGCGACTGGCCCATCGTGTTCTTTTTGCTGGTGATGCTGCTCAGCGGCATCATCCTCTCGCCGCAGCGCTCGTTTTTCCCCATCTACGTCGAGGAGCAGTTGGGCTTTCCGGCAGTTCTCGTCTCGACCTTTGTCTCGTTGGGGCTGGTGCTGGGCATGATCGCCTCGGTGGTCGGTGGGGCGCTGTCCGACACCGTGGGGCACAAAGGCACGCTGGTCCTGGGCCTGCTGGGGATCACGCTGGCCAACCTGGCCTACCTGAGCCGGGTGCCAGGGTTGGTCCTGGCGTTCTGGGTCCTGGGCGGCCTGGGGCCGGGATTTCACACTCTGGGGGGCATGGGCTACCTGATCGACGCCGCCAACCCCAGGCGCCTGGGGCTGTTCTCGGCGTTGTACAACTGGGGCTACACGCTTGGTGGAGCGTTGAGCAGCCCGGCGGCCGGTTTTGTACTGGACCATCAGGGCTTCGCTGCCTTTGGGCTGGCTCTGCTGGCCTTCTCCGGCGCGACAGTGGTGGGAGCAGTGCTCCTGTTGCCCCGGTTCCAGCGCGGGGCCGGCGAGCAAACCCACTCGGTCGGCGCAACCCTGCTCGGCTATGGGCAGGTCGTCCGCCGCCCGTCGATGGTGCTCCTGGGCCTGCTGCGTTTCCTGCCCACCTGCTACTATGGTATGATCGTGGTGTTGAACCCTCTGCTGATCAACCGCCTGGCCGGGACCAAGACTGCCGTGGCCCTCTACGTCACCCTCAGCCAGGTGGTGGCCACGCTGGCGCAGATCGTCGTCGGGCGGGCCTCCGACCGCTGGGGCAGCCGCCGCCCGACCCTGGCGATGTTCGGCCTGCTGCTCGTGGCCATCGCCGGGCAGGGCGTGTTCGCCACGCAGCTTTGGAGCTACTACACCTTTGGCGTGCCGGGCATTGCCGCGGCCTGGTCGTTGGCCACGCTCTTGCCCGTCCTGGTCTCCGAATCGGCGGTCGTCGAGGAGCGCGGCCGGGTGCTGGGCGCACTCAGCGTGCTGTGGAACCTGGCCATGATCGGCGGCTCGATGCTCGGCGGCGCGTTGATGGACGTTGCCCTTGGGCTGCCGTTCGCCATCGTCGGCCTGTTGAACGTGGCGGCGATCGCCCTGTCCGTCTCGTTCTTCCGTCTCGTTGATGTGCAAAAGAATCGTCTGATTTGTGCTGTAGCAAGCGACTAACCATAGAGGAGGTTGAAAATGACGCTGCATTTGCTTCCCGAACCGAAAGAGTTGATGTTCGTCAAGGGGCTGTACTCCCTGGACGCCGACTCGCTCATCTTGATCCCGGCCCAGGCTGGGGATGGAGCCTTTTTTGCCGCCCGCCAGCTCCAAGAGGAAGTGTGGCAGAAGACAGGGCTACTCCTGGCTATCGTCAAAGCCTACGCGCCGCCGCGAGCCGACAACGTTGTTCTGCTCGTCTGTGGGCAGGAACAGGCTGCTGCCTTTGGCCTGGAACCGGTCACCCTCGACGCGCCGGAGGCCGTGGCGGGCCAGGCCTACACTTTGACCATCCAGCGGGGGCGCATCGTGCTCTACGCCGACGCGCCGGCCGGCCTGTTCTACGCCGTCCAGACCCTGCGCCAGTTGATACGGCTGGAGGGCGCCACCCTGCCCACACTGAAAATCCGCGACTGGCCCACCCTGGCCTATCGCGGCCTGATGCTCGACATCTCGCGGCGCAAGGTGCCGACCCTGACCACGCTCAAGACCCTGGCCGAGGAGCTGAGCCACTCCAAGGTCAATGTGCTGCAGCTCTACACCGAGCATACCTTCCAGTTTCCCCGCCATCCCAAGATCGGCGCCGGCTGCGGCTCCCTCGGCAGCGAGGACATTCTGGAGCTCGACGCTTTCTGCCGCGAGCGTCACATCGAGCTGATGCCGAATCTGAATTCTTTCGGTCACCTGCGCAGTCTCCTGATGCTGCCCGAGTACCAGCACCTGGCCGAGACCGACATGCTCTGGACGCTCAGCTCGGCCTTCGAGGAAACCTACACGCTGCTGGCCGAGCTCTTTGGTGACATGCTGCCTGCCTTTTCCTCGACCACGTTCAACGTCGGCTGCGACGAGACCTACGACCTGGGCAAGGGCGCGACCAAGAGACAGGCCGACGAAATCGGCGTAGGGCGCGTCTACCTCAACCACATCCTGCGCGTGCGCGAGCTGGCCGCCCGGCTCGGGCGCCGCACCCAGGTCTGGGGCGACATCCTGCTCCACTATCCAGAACTCATCGATGAGGTGCCCGACGACGTGACGCTGCTCGACTGGCACTATGCCCCCGCCGACGAGTACCCCACGGCCAGGATTTTCGCCGAGGCGGGGCGTAAATTCTGGGTCTGCCCCGGCGTCGGCTCGTGGAACAGCATCTTCCCCCGGCTCTATGGGGCCAACGTCAACATCCGCAACTTTGTGCGCGATGGGGTGGCCGCTGGCGCCGAGGGCCTGCTCAACACCGACTGGGGCGACTATGGCCACTACCAGCACTTTGGCCTGAGCTGGCACGGCTACCTCTTTGGCGCAGCCCAGGGCTGGACCGGCGGCACGACGAGCGACGAGGATTTCGACGCTGCCTTTGGCCCGCTCTTTTTTGGCGAGGACCACGAGGCCATCATGGAAGCGCTCCACCAACTGGCCCGCACCAATGACCTGCCCGGCGTCCACAACCGCAACCGTTCACACACCGTCCTGGCCCTGTTCGACGAGCCGCTCACCGGCACGACCGTGGCCGGCGAGGGCGCATTACCTGCCGAGACACTGGCCGAGATGCAAGCCCTGGCCGAGTCGGCGGCGGCAACCTGCGATGTCCTGGCCCCCGACCACCCGCGCGCGCTGACGCTGCTGGAGATGGCTTCCGCGGCCCGGCTGACGGCCTACGCTGGCCGCAAGACGGCGCTATCGCAGGCGGTCCGCGCCGACCTGAATGCCTTTGCCGCCCAGCCGGAGCCGGTCGCGGAGAATGCGGCGCGGCTGTACGAGCATTACCTGGCCATCCGCGGCCTGGACAGCAAGCTGGAGGACCTGCGCGCCGAGCTCGAGGCGCTGTGGATGGCCCGCGCCCGCCGCAGCGAGATCCACGTGTCGCTGGGCTACTTTGCCAACCTGCGCACCCGCTACAAGGCCGCCACCGCCTGGTTGCTGGAACAACGCAAGGCGCTCCTGGCCGGCCAGCCGGTGGATGCCAACCTGTCTACCTATGATCCAGACGACTATCGCACCCTGTGGCAGAACTGGCCCGATATGTGAGTTGGGAAATCGGGAATTGGTAGATTGGGTGACTCCCCCCAATTTACCAATCTACCAACCTACCAATCTACCAACCTACCAACCCACGGAAGGAGCAAGGAAGACCATGTCCAAACCCATCGAAGCTGTCATGATCGGTGCGGGCAACCGGGGCTACCATGCCTACGGTCCCTACGCGCTGCAACATCCCGACGAGATCCGATTCACGGCCATCGTCGAGCCCCACGATGAGCGACGGCGCCGTTTCGCCCAGGCCCACGACGTTCCCCCCGAGCGACAGTTCCGCACCTGGGAGGAGCTGTACGCCCGGGGGCGGATCGCCGGCGCGCTGGTCAACTGCACCCTGGACCGGATGCACCTCGACTCTACGCTGCCGGCGCTGGAACTGGGCTACGACGTGCTGCTGGAAAAGCCGATGTCCAACACCCTGGCGGGCAACGTCAAGCTGGTGCAGACCGCGGAGAAGCAGGGCCGCCTGCTGATGATCTGTCACGTGCTGCGCTACACGGCCTTTTTCTCGACGCTGCACGACATCATTGCCTCGGGGCGGCTGGGCCGGATTATCACCGTCGAACACCGCGAGAACGTGGTCTACTGGCACATGGCCCACAGCTTTGTGCGCGGTAATTGGCGCAGCAGCGAGCACGAGAGCCCCATGATCCTGGCCAAGTGCTGCCACGACCTGGACATCCTCTACTGGAACCTGGGGCCGGTGGCGCGCCTCAACTCCTTCGGCTCGTTGATCCACTACCGGCCAGAGAGCGCGCCGCCTGGGGCGAAGGAGCGCTGCCTTGATGGCTGCCCCCTGGCCGACGACTGCCCCTGGTACGCCCCGCGCCTCTACCTGCGGGACGATAGCTACACCGGCTGGCCCATCTCGGTCATCTCTGAGGATCACAGCCTGGAAGCCCGTCGCCGCGCCCTGGAAACCGGTCCCTACGGCCGCTGCGTCTACCACTGCGACAACGACGTAGTCGACCACCAAACGGTCAACATGGAGTTCGAGAGCGGCGCGACCGGGGTGTTGTTCATGCACGGCCACTCGCACGAGGAGAACCGCACCATGCGCTACGACGGCACGCGGGCCACGCTGCGGGGCAGGTTCGGCTACGGTCACGGCGATACCATCGAGATCCACGATCACCTGACTGGCCAGGTCGAGCAGATCGACATCGGGGCCGGCGCCAGCGGCCATGGTGGTGGCGACGAGGGCATCATGGCTGCCTTCGTGCAGGCTCTGCGCAATCCCGACGGGGCGATGACCACCGCTCGCCAATCACTGGAGAGCCACCTCATGGCCTTTGCCGCCGAGGAGGCCCGCGTCGACGGCAGCATCATCCGCATGGACGACTATCGGCGCCGGGTCGAAAGACGGTGAATGGGGATTGGGGATTGGGGATACCCTATCAGACCTGTTTCAAAAAGGCCTGCACGGTCTCGGAGCCGGGTGAGCCGCCCAGCATCTCGCTTAACAAGTGCAGCGTTTCGAGCGGCGTGGGCAGGGGAGTCTGCCACAGCCAGGCCATGTCCAGCCAAAAGCCGGGCAGGACAGCACTGCGGTAGACTCCCTCGGCGTCGGGGGGAACGGGGCGATAAAAGCCCCCTTCCCCCAGTTGATAGAACTCGGCCTGGCGACGCTGGGGATCGATCAGCCAGTACTCGCTCACGCCGGCGGCCTCGTACTCGTAGAACTTTTCGCCGCGATCACGCTGCTGGCTCTCCTGCGAGACGATCTCGACGATCAGGTCGGCCGGCCCGTCGAGGTGGGTCTCTTTTAGCCGGTCCAGGTGCTCACTGGCGACGAATAGCAGGTCCGGCTCGCGCCCTGGCAGGTCAGGACCAAGCTTGACCTGGAAAGGCGCAAACAACACGCGACCCAGGTCGCGAATACTGACATAAAACGTCAACAGCGTATTCAGAAAGTTGCTGATTTCCTGATGACGCCTCGATGCCGGCGAATTCATAATCACCTTCCCATCTACCCATTCCGCCAGGGTATCCTCGTCGGCCCAGGCCAGGAATTCCTGGTAGGTCATTTTTTGCTTTTGGGGGGGAAACGTTTCCACCCCAGTCTCCCCGGCACGGGAACGGGGAGGCGCCGACACAACTTCTACCATCTGGACGGTCATGGCGCTCACCTCACTTTCCAGGATAGTATAACAAGAAGCCGAGCCCAAGTCAACTGGTAAATTGGGAATTGGCATATTGGGGATTGGGGAATGGGGGCATCCACCCCAATTTACACAACCTACCAAACTACCAACGTCCCAACGCGAGTACTCATGCTTTCGATCCAAGAGCTGCTGGCCCACCCCTACCTGGCCCAATCTCCGCCCAAAACGACGGGCCGCGAGCAGTTCGGCGCGGTCTTCGGCGCCGAGGTCTGGGCACGGGCCAGGGCGTGGGGACTGGGCGGCGAGGACGTCGTCGCCACCCTCACCGCCTTCACTGCTGCCTCCATCGCCGACGCCTACCGCCGCTTCCTGCCCCACATGCCCGACGAGGTGATCCGGGGCGGCGGCGGGGCCAGCAATCCGACCCTGGTGGCTATGCTGTGCGAGCGTCTGGCCCCTGCCACCATCACCAGCCATGAAGCTGTCGGCCTTTCCAGCGACGCCAAAGAGGCGGTGGCCTTTGCCGTGCTGGCCTACGAAACGATCCATGGCCGGCCGGGCAACCTGCCCCGCTGTACAGGAGCAGGGCAGCGCGTCGTGCTGGGCAAGATCACGCCTGGCCGCAACTTCCAACAGCTTATGATCGAAGAATCAGCATAAGGTCAGCGACAATGGCGAAGGATGTCTTTCTGGGCATGGACGGCGGTGGCACCAAAACGGTAACCGTCTTGGTGGATGGAAACAGTCACGAAATCGCTCGCACCGTGAGCGGTTCGTCCAACGTTCATGCCGTGGGGCTGGCCGTTGCCGAGGCATCGCTGCGGGAGGCGATCCGTCGGATCCTGGCCGCCGCTGGTCTGACGGCAGCCGACGTCACGGCCGTGGGCCTGGGTATGGCCGGGGCCGCCCGTCCCGAGGATCGGCGGCTTGTGCGAGCCATGCTTGCCAACATCGCTCCCTTCCGAAGTGTAATCGTCACTCACGATGCCGAAGCGGCGCTGGTAGGTGGCGTTGGTCGCCGTCACGGCGTAGTGCTGATCGCCGGTACGGGGGCCATCGCCTACGGTGTCAACGCCCGCGGCGAATCAAGGCGCGCCGACGGCTGGGGCTACCGGCTCGGCGACGAGGGCAGCGCCCACTGGATCGGGCTGGAGGGGCTGCGGGCTGTCGTCCGCGCCCACGATGGCCGGGGGCCGGACACGGCCCTGGCGGACAGGCTTCTGTCGCATCTTGGCTTGCCCAGCGCCGATGCCCTGGTGACAAGGGTCTACGCCGGCGGGTTTGGCGTGCCCCAACTGGCCGCGTTGGCGCCACTGGTGAGTGAGGTTGCGCGCAGCGGAGACCCGGTTGCCCAGGGCCTCCTGCGCGAAGCCGGGCAGCGATTGGGCGAAACGGTGTGTGCCGTCGTCCGCGGCCTGGGCATGAGTGACCGTGCCTTTGAGGTGGTGTTGCTGGGCGGCGTTCTCCGGGCCCGTGACCTGGTGTGGGAGACGGTCGTCGCTGCGTTGAGCGAGGTCGCGCCGCATGGGCGTGTCGTCGAGCCTCGCCACGATGCAGCCGTGGGGGCAGCGTTGCTGGCGAAGGAGTTGGGAGGTTGGTAGATTGGTAGATTGGTGAATTGGGAAAGAAGGTGTTCCGGCCACAGAGGCGCGGAATCCACGGACGGCAGCGATTGATACCCTGTCATCGCTGGAGATTGTGACGCTCATCAACGAGGAGGATGCCAGGGTAGCACCAGCGGTTATTATGCCATGCTTCCAGAAGCCATCTGGACCTATTTGGAACTCTGGTATCCGGAGCGCGGGCTCATGGTCACGGCCCACATCACCCGCAAGGCGTCTGGTATGACTGTGAACCAAGCGATTGCAGCTATCATCTACGTTCAGCCGGGACCGCCTGAGGATCTCATCACGCGCTTTTCCTGGACCACAACGCGCGGCTCGGATCGGTACGTAGAGAGACTCCAAGGCTTGAAGCCCTGGCCGGACGATATCACGAAGATAACCATCGACGAGCGCGGTTAGGTGTGGCGCCGGTCGCCTCACGAGCCACATGAGGCGACCGGCAACTCCACCATCAGTGGGCCGCCAGTAGAAGTATGCAGCCGCCTCGGTTACATGCCCCTTCGACAAGCTCAGGGCAAGCTCTACGGCAACACGCGCTACAACCCCGGCAGCCGGAAGACGAATTATCGCCCTTCGACCCTTCGGCGGGGCTCAGGACAGGCCCTTCGGCGGGGCTCAGGACAGGCTTGGCTCAGGATGTACTTCACCGGTCAACGCTGGGACCAGGGGCATGGGCTGTACTGATATAACTCAAGGTGGCTCGACTCCTATGGCGGCAACCGGGGGCGCCGCGTTCAGCGGGCTGACGATCCGGCGGTTGTGCCAAGCCTCCCCGAAGTGCAGCGGCGCGGGCAATCCTGCGAAGCGGGCCTGCCAGGTAGGGAGGGCTGTGCCATAGAGCGCAAAACGATGACTGAGACACCCCGGAAGTTCAACTGCCTGCCAACAACGCGTACTCCATACTGTCGGCCAGCGCCTGCCACGACGACTCGATGATGTTGCTGGACGATCCCACCGTGCTCCACGAGTTGTGCGTGTTGCGCGTGTCGATGATGACGCGCGTCGTGGCCGCGGTGGCCGCGTCGCCGTCCAGGATGCGCACCTTGTAATCGGTCAAGTGCACGTGAGACAACTGCGGATAGTGCGGCAAAAGCGCCCTGCGTAACGCCCGATCCAGGGCGTTGACAGGGCCGTTTCCCTCCGCGGCGGTGTGAACGATCTCACCGCCGACCTTGACCTTCACCGTCGCCTCAGCCAACATGCCGCGTCCCTGGCGATTCTCCACCACGACCATGAAGTCGATCAATTCAAAGGGCGCCCGATAGTCCTCGCGCAGCCGGTGCAACATCAGCGCCACCGACGCCTCGGCGCCCTCGAAGTAAAAGCCGCGGCTCTCCAACTCCTTGATATGCTCCAGCACCTGCTTTACGTCGTCCCGGGTGGCGTCCAGCCCGTACTCCCGGGCCTTGAACACCAGGTTGCCGCGGCCAGACAGCTCACTGACGAGGACCCGCTTCGCATTGCCCACCAGCGCCGGATCGATGTGCTGATAGCTCTCCTCGGCCTTCATGATGGCAGCCACGTGGATGCCGCCTTTGTGGGCAAACGCGCTCGCGCCCACGTACGGTTGGCGGGAATCGTGGGCCAGGTTGGCGGTCTCGCTGATGAAACGAGAGAGCTCGGTGAGGCGCCGCAGATTCTCGGTCGAGAGGCAGGACATCCCCAGCTTGAGCTGCAATGCAGGGACCACGGTGCACAGGTTGCAGTTGCCCACGCGCTCGCCGTAGCCGTTGATGGTGCCCTGCACCTGCGTGCAGCCAGCCCGCACCGCGGCCAACGCGTTGGCCACCGCCAGGCCGCCGTCGTCGTGGGTGTGGATTCCAAGCTGGACCGGCCAGGTCAGCCCCTGCGCGGCTCGGACCGCGTCCAGGTGCTGCCGCGCGTCTCGGACGGCCGCCTCCACGGCCCACGGCACGGCCCCGCCGTTGGTGTCGCACAGGACGATGTACGCAGCGCCGGCCGCGTAGGCCGCCTGAACCGTCGCCAACGCGTACTCCCGGCTGGCCCGATAGCCGTCGAAGAAGTGCTCCGCGTCGTAGATCACCTCGCGGTCTCTGGCTTTGAAATAGGCCACGGTGTCGCCGATCATCGCCAGGTTCTCTTCCAGGGTCGTCTCCAGAACGCGCCGCACGTGCAGATCCCACGTCTTGCCGACGAGGGTGACGACCGGCGTCTCCGCGTCCAGCAGCATCTGCACCTGCGGGTCGGTCTCGCAGGGCGTGTCTGCGTGCCGCGTCGAGCCAAATGCGGCAATGCGCGCCTGCTTCAGGGGCAACGACCGGGCGCGGCGGAAGAACTCGGCGTCCTTGGCGTTAGAGCCGGGCCACCCGCCTTCGATGTAGGGGATGCCCATATCGTCCAGGCGCAAGGCAACCTTGAGCTTGTCCTCGAGAGAAAAAGAAACTCCCTCCCCTTGGGCGCCGTCCCGCAGAGTGGTGTCGTAGACAGATATGAGGGTCATTGGTAGCTCCTGATTTGAAGTAGGGTTTGTGCGGCCGGTTTCCGGCCGGCGACAGAACGCGATCAGTCCCCGGAGCCGCCGATCGCCTGGGCGACAGCACTCGCGCGCGCGAGCACATCGGTCGCCCAGTTCACCCTCCGATGAAATCGTGATACAGGCATAAAGTCTCGTCCGCCTAACTGTGCCACGCGCCGTGATAGTAGCGCCACTCAGGATCGGAGTAATCCGGATGCATCACGGCCCGCTCCGCCTGGCTGGTAGCCCGTTGCGCGTTCTCCCGTTGCCCGTTGGCACGCTGCCCGTCCGCGCTCTCCGCGGCGCGGGGCTGCCCGTTCGCCTGCTGCATGCTCTCCCGTTGCATCTCTAACCTCCTGGAGATTTCCGATTTGCGATTTCGGATTTCGGATTTCGGATTTGCGATTTCCGATTTGCCGATCTGCCCCAAGCCTTTTGCCCTTGCTCTTCGCCCCTTGCCCCTTGCCTTTGCCCCTTGCCCCCTGCTCCCAGTTCACGCCACCGTCCGCACCGCGTCCGGCCTGCGCGCCTCGTACGCGTCGATTTGCTCCATCCGAGCCAGCAGAGAACCCAACTCGTCCACGCCCTGCAACAGACACTCTTTCGAGAAACTCTCCATCGGGAAGGTGACCGCCCGGCCGTCCGGCAGGATCACGGTTTGCGCGGCCAGGTCGATCACGAGCTCTGTGGACGGCTCCTCCTCGACCAGGCTAAACAACTGCCAGTGCGTGTCCCGATCCACGACCACCGGCAGCAGCCCGTTCTTCAGCGCGTTGTTGCGGAAAATGTCGGCGAAGGAGGTGCTGATCACGGCCCGGAAGCCATATCCGAGGAGCGCCCACGGCGCGTGCTCACGCGAGCTGCCACATCCAAAATTGTCGCCGGCCAGCAAGATCTGCGCGCCACGGGCCGCCGGTTGGTTCAGGATGAAGTCCGGTTTGGCGTTGCCGGCGCCGTCATACCGCCAATCCGCGAACAGGTTGTCGCCTAATCCGGCCTTGTCGGTGGTCTTCAGAAAACGCGCCGGGATGATCTGGTCGGTGTCGATGTTCTCGGCCGCCAGGGGAACAAGCCGGCTGGTCAGTGTCCCAAATGGTTCCATGTCGCTCTCCCCACACTGCGGATTTCGGATTGCGAATTGCGGATTTCACGCCTTGTAGCCAGTGCCTTCACGCAGTACGCAGTACGCAACCCGCTCTCTACATCATCATCCGCACGTCCGCCACCGCGCCCGCCACCGCGCTCGCCGCGGCGGTCAACGGGCTGGCCAGGAAGGTGCGGCCACCCGGCCCCTGCCGGCCTTCGAAATTGCGGTTGCTGGTGCTCACCGCGGACTGGCCCGGTTGTAGTTGATCGCCGTTCATCGCGATGCACATGCTGCACCCCGGCTCCCGCCACTCGCAGCCGGCCTCCTTGAAGATCACATCCAGCCGTTCCGCCTCAGCCTGGGCCTTGACCTCTTGCGAGCCCGGCACGACCAGGACGCGCACGCCCGCCGCGACCTTGCGGCCGCGCAAGACCCCGGCCGCGGCGCGCAGGTCCGACAGGCGGCCGTTTGTGCACGAGCCGATGAACACCACGTCGATCGGGTGGCCGAGCAGCGCCTGCCCCGGCGTCAAATCCATGTAGTCCAACGCCTTCACCAGCGCCCGGCGTTGGCTGAGGTCGGGCACCGTTTCCGGGTCAGGGACGCGGCCCGTGACCAGCATCCCCATGCCGGGGTTGACGCCGTAGGTGATCATCGGCGCCAGGTCGTTCACATCCAGGGTGATGGTCTTGTCGTAGGTCGCGCCGGGGTCGGATGGCAACGCCCGCCAGCGCGCCATGGCCCGCTCCCAGGCTGTCCCCCGCGGGGCAAACGGCCGGCCGGCCAGATACTCGAAGGTCGTGTCGTCCGGCGCGACCAACCCGGCCCGCGCGCCCCCTTCGATGCTCATGTTGCAGACCGTCATCCGGCCTTCCATCGAGAGCGCCCGGATCGCGCCCCCGGTGTACTCGAACACCTGCCCGGCGCCACCGCCCACGCCGTTCTGGGCGATCAACGCCAGGATGATGTCCTTGGGCGAGACACCCGGCCCCAGCCGTCCCGCGACCCGCACCTCGCAGCTCCGCGGCTTCTCCTGGAACAGGCATTGGGTGGCCAGCACGTGCGACACTTCGCTGGTGCCGATGCCGAAGGCCAGCGCGCCGAACGCGCCGTGGGTGGCCGTGTGGCTGTCACCGCAGACGATGGTCATGCCGGGTTGGGTCAGCCCCAGCTCCGGGCCGATCACGTGGACCACGCCTTGATGATCGCTGCCGATGCTGTACAGCGGGATACCGAACTCACGGCAGTTCGTCTCCAGTTGGGCGATCTGTTTGGCCGCCAGCGCGTCCGTGATGGGGAGCGCGCGGTCGTGCGTCGGGATGCTGTGATCGACGGTCGCTACGGTCTTATCAGGCCGGCGGACCTTGAGCCCGCGCTGCCGCAACGCCTCGAACGCCTGCGGCGATGTCACTTCGTGGACCAGGTGCAAGTCGATGTAGAGCACAGTCGGGGCTGCCGTCGCTGCGCTTGTTTCCGCGGCCACCACGTGGGCGTCCCAGATCTTGTCGAAAAGTGTGCGTGGCATACGCCTCCTGTAAAAACGGGATTGACAGGCCCGAACATCTGGCCTATAATCGGTTTGAGCCCGTGAAGGGTTCAATGACCTCCAGAGACCAACGCCTCAGGGAGCAGGAATTCATGGACAAAATGCTCGAACAAGAACTGACATCGGCCATCAAGGCCCTCTCCCCGCGTGACGTCTGGCTGGTTGTGAGGTACGCTAAGACGCTGCGGACCAAACCCCCCATTGGCGAATTGCGCCAGGCATATCTCGACATGCTCGCCCAAGATGGCGCTTCGCCGGCTGAGCTCGCCCGCGCCGCCCTGGCTGTGGAAGAGGTCGAGAGACGCTATGCTCGGCTTGGTCCCGATGCGGCGATCTACGATCTGGAGCGCCGCACGGAAACGCATATGCGCGCATGGCTCAAGGAACGCGACCTGGACTACGACACTTTGACCGATGAGCAATTCGACCAGATCGTCGATGAAGCCGTGCACCGCACGAGGCGCGTCGCCCACGATCGGAGGAGGTCTTGACCCGCGCTGTCCTTGACACCAACGTCTGGATCGGCGCCATCCTCCGCCGCAGCGCCGCTCACCAACTCTATCTTCGCGCAGAGGCGGGCAACTACATTGCGGTTGCCTCTCACCCGATCCTGCATGAGATCGTCAGGACTTTGCGCGCCTACTTCGACCTTCCCGACGAGTCCACGTACGAGTGGTGGCTGCGCCTGGTCGAGCTCTGCGATGTCATCCAGGTAACCAGCCTGCTTAACGTCGTCGAGCGTGACCCAGACGACAACAAGTTCATCGAGTGCGCCCTGGACGGTCACTGCAAATACGTCGTCTCACAGGACGATGACCTTCTCGATTTGGGCAGCTACGCAGGCATCCAAATCATCAAGCTTGGCCGGTTCTTGCGCCTCCTGGAATCCGCTTCCTAGCCGCCGACTTCCTCTTTGCGCGCACTCAGCATCTTGTTCAACGCGCTCATGTACGCCTTTGCGGACGCCACGATGATATCCGTGTCTGCGCCGTGGCCGCTGTAGGTGCGCTGACGCAGGCCGAACTGCGGGTTCAGGGCATAGTGCCGGCCGTGCGCGCCGTTGGTCCCCTCGATGCGAATCGTCACCTCACCCACCGCGTCGATCCCTTCGGTCACCGCGTTGATGCTGAACTCGGTGAGCACGTTGGGCGCCTGGACGATCCGGTTGATGGCCATGTAGACCGAGTCCACCGGCCCGGCGCCGACCGCGGCGTCCTCGCGCACGATGCCATCCGGGCCGCGCAACGTCACCGTAGCCGTGGGGCGCATGCTGGTGCCGCAAGAGACCTGGACGTGCTCGAGCCGCCACAACTCCACCGGCTGGTACACCTCGTCGTTGATGATCGCCTCGATGTCAGGATCGCTGACGACCTTCTTCTTGTCGCACAGGTCCTTGAAGCGCTCGAACACGCGGTTCATGTCCTCCGGGTTCAGGTCGTAGCCCAACTCGGCCAGCTTGGTCTGGAACGCGTGGCGGCCGCTGTGCTTGCCCAGGACGAGCTTGCTCTCGGTGATGCCGATCGTCTCGGGCCGCATGATCTCGTAAGTCAACGGGTTCTTGAGCACGCCATCCTGGTGAATGCCGGCCTCGTGCGCAAACGCATTCGCGCCGACGATCGCCTTGTTGGGCTGCACCGGAATGCCGGTGTACGCGCTGACCAGGCGGCTGGCTCGGGCGATCTGGGTGGTGTCGATATGGGTGCGCAGCCCGTAGACCGTGGGCCGGGTGTACAACGCCATCACGACCTCTTCCAACGACGTGTTGCCCGCCCGCTCGCCGATCCCGTTGACGGTCACCTCGACCTGGCGCGCCCCGTTGGCGATGGCGGCCAGGGTGTTAGCTGTCGCCAGCCCCAGGTCATTGTGACAGTGCGCCGAAAGGATCACATCCCGGGCGCCTGGCACATGCTCACGGATGCCGGCGATCAGCGCGCCGAACTCCTGCGGGGTAGTGTAGCCGACGGTGTCCGGGATATTGAGAGTGGTCGCGCCGGCCTTGATCGCGGCCTCCAGCACCTGATAAAGGAACTCGGGGTCTGAGCGGCCGCCGTCCTCCGGCGAGAACTCCACGTCCTCACACAAACCGCGGGCATAGGCCACCATCTCGGCCGCTCGCGCCAGGCACTCCTCGCGGCTGATCTTGAGCTTGTACTTCAGATGGATGTCAGACGTCGCCAGGAAGGTGTGAATGCGCGGCCGCCGCGCGCCCTTGACGGCCTGCCAGGCCCGGTCGATATCGGCCTGATTGGCCCGCGCCAACCCGGCGATGATGGGGGCGTCATCGCCCCGTCCCACCTCGTCGGCCACCCGGCGCACCGCCTCGAAGTCGCCTGGTGACGCAATCGGAAAGCCGGCCTCGATGACGTCGACGCCCAGACGCGCCAACTGCCGGGCGATCTCCAGTTTCTCGTCGATATTCAGCGTCGCGCCCGGTGACTGCTCACCGTCGCGCAGGGTTGTATCGAAGATACGAACAACAGCAGGTTCATCCATATTCTTCCCCCTTGGGGGTATTAGATATTAGGTATTGGGGTATTGGGTATTGGGTATTGGGTATTCGTCGAATGGCAATTCCGAATCCCCGATACCCAATCCCTACTCCCTAATACCCAATCCCTAAACCCAATCCCTCCTCCCCTCACGCCCCACCCTGCCCCGGATTGACCTCTTTTGCGTGCAGCCAGGGCATCATCCTGCGCAACTCCTTGCCCACCTGCTCGATCTGGCTGGTGCGCGCCTGCTCGCGGCGGGCGTTGAACCAGGGCCGGCCCTTGGCGTTTTCATCGATCCATTCCTCGGCATACGCGCCCGACTGGATGTCGGCCAGCATCTGCTTCATGGTCGCCCGGGTCTCGTCGGTGATGATCTTCGGGCCTCCCGTGTAGTCGCCGTGTTCGGCCGTGTCGCTCACGCTGTAGCGCATGTAGCTCAGCCCACCCTGGTACATCAGATCTACGATCAGCTTCAGCTCGTGCATGCACTCGAAGTAGGCGATCTCCGGCTGGTAGCCGGCCTCGACCAGCGTGTTGAACCCGCTCTCGATCAGCGCGCTGACACCGCCGCACAACACGACCTGCTCACCGAACAGATCGGTTTCGGTCTCCTCGGCGAAGGTGGTCTCGATCACGCCGGCGCGTGTGCCACCGATCCCTTTGGCATAGGCCAACGCAAACTCCCTGGCATGGCCGCTGGCGTCCTGCTGTACCGCCACCAGACACGGAGTGCCGGCCCCCTCCACAAACACCTCACGCACCCGATGCCCGGGCGCCTTCGGGGCCACCATGCTCACGTCCACCGTCGCGGGCGGGATGATCTGACCATAGCGGATGTTGAAGCCGTGCGCAAACATCAACGTCTTGCCCGGCGCCAGGTGCGGCTCGATCGATTCCTTGTAAATCTTGGACTGCATTGTGTCAGGGGTCAGGATCATGATCGCATCGGCTTCGGTCGCGGCGTCGGCGACCGAGAGGACGCGCAGCCCCTCGGCCTCGGCCTTCGCCCAGGACTTGCTGCCCGGGTACAGCCCCACCCGCACATCGACGCCCGAGTCGCGCAAGTTGAGCGCATGGGCGTGCCCCTGACTGCCATACCCGATGATGGCAATCTTCTTGCCGTCCAGAAGAGCGAGGTCTGCGTCATTGTCGTAATAGATGTTAGCCACGAATGTGCTCCTTCCAGATTGAATGTGAGAGATGAACAAATCCAGAAACCTGGTTTCTCGACCAGGTATCTTTACATGCCCAGCGAGACGATGTCTGGTTCCGTTTCCACGGGCGACCCGTTGCCGTTCTCAGGCGGCATTCCCGACCAATAGCCGGACCCGCGCACCATTGCCACCAGCCCGGTGCGCACCATTTCGATGATGCCGTAGGGTCGGAGCATATCGACCAGTGAATTCACCTTGGCCTCTGGTCCGGTGACCTCCACGATCATCGAGTCGGAACAGATATCCACCACCTTCGCCCGGTAGACGTCGATCAACTGCATCACCTCAAACCGGGTTTGGCCGTCGATCTTGACCTTGATCAGCGCCAGATCGCGCATGACCGCCGGAGACTGGGTGACGTCCTGAACGTCGATGATGTTGACCATCTTGTACAGGTTGCGCTCCACCATCGCCGCGTTCGTCTTGGTGGCGTCAACCACGATGGTCATCCGGGAGATGTCGGGCGAATCGGTGTGCCCGACTGTGAGGCTCTCGATGTTGAAATTCCGTCTGCGAAACAGGCTTGCCACTCGGGTCAACACACCGGGCTTATTCTCGACCAACGCTACCAGCACCCGCGTCGTCTCCTTGCCGTCGCTGCTCCGATCTACCAGGGCCATAGGTCGCTCCTTTCCAGTCCTAACCCGGACAAGCCGGAACCAAAAAAACGACAGCCGCCATTCCCAAAATCCTTGCACAAAAAACAAGAATTTCGGGGGTTAGGCACTATCCTCGTAATCCAATATCGGTTCACGCGAGCGGTCGCCGCAACATCTCGTGCAGCGCCTTGCCCGGCTCCACCATCGGGTAGACGTTGGCCTCCTGCTCCACCACGAAGTCGATCAGGGTCGGGCCGGGATGAGACCGAGCCTCGGCGATCACCTCGGCCACTTGTGACTTCTCGCTCGCCCGCATCCCCAGGATGCCGTACGCCTCGGCCACCTTCACGAAATCCGGGCTGCTGATGGCAACGCCTGAGTAACGCTTTCCAAGCAGCAGCTCCTGCCACTGCCGCACCATCCCAAGGTAGCCATTCCGCATTACCGCGATCTTGATCGGCAGCCGTTCCTGCGCGACGGTCGCCAGCTCAGGGAGGCTCATCTGGAAACCGCCATCCCCGGCGATCACCCAGACCTCCTCGTCCGGTCTGGCGAAGGAGGCGCCTACCGCCATCGGCAGACCACAGCCCATCGAGCCCAGCCCGCCCGATGTAAAGAAACGGTTGCGCCGCTCGTGGCGGAAGTATTGCGCCGCCCACATCTGGTGCTGGCCCACGTCGCTGACGATGGTCACCTGGCCGCTGCCGTTGATGCTGCGCCGGATCTGATCGATCACAAACGGCACGTGCAGCGAAGCATCCTCCTCCCGGTTCAGGATGTCGCGGCGGGTGGTATCTTGCCGCCACTCGTCGATCTGGGCGAACCAGTCCGCCCGCTCCTGGTACTCGACTCGGGGCAGGAGCTGGGCCAGGACGTTTTTCGCATCGCCGACGATGCCGATGTCAGCGACTACGTTCTTGCCAATCTCCGCCGGGTCGATGTCCACATGAATCACCTGGGCGTTCTGGGCATAGGTGCGCAGTGTACCGGTGACCCGATCATCGAAGCGCATGCCCAGCGCGAGGATGAGATCTGCGGCCTGAACCGCCTGATTCACATAGGCCTCACCATGCATCCCCATCATGCGCAGGTTGAGTGGATGGGATTCGGGGATCGTGCCGATACCCAGGAGTGTGGTGGAGATGGGGATGTGGGCTTTTTCGGCCAGGGACTGGAGTTCGTCGTGCGCCCCGGAGAGGATGATGCCGTGGCCGGCCAGGATGATGGGGCGCTGCGAGGCGTTGATCAGCGCCACCGCCTCCTCGATCTGCTCTTCGGTACCCCGCATCACTGGCCGATAGCCGGGCAACCGCACCTGGATGGCGTCGTAGTCGAAATCGGTGGAGGCGAACTGCACATCTTTGCATACATCGACCAACACGGGGCCAGGTCGGCCGGAGCGGGCGATGTGGAACGCCTCTTTCATCACGCCCGCCAACTCCTCCACCCTGGTGACCAGATAGTTGTGTTTGGTCACCGGCAGCGTGACGCCGGTCACATCGGTTTCCTGAAACGCATCGGAACCCACCAGGCTCGACGCCACCTGCCCGGTGATCGCCACCACCGGCGCCGAATCCATCATCGCGTCGGCGAGACCAGTTAGCAGGTTGGTGGCGCCCGGCCCTGAAGTGGCCAGACAGACTCCCACCCTGCCACTCGCTCGGGCATAGCCATCAGCGGCAAACGCGGCGTTCTCCTCGTGGCGCACCAGCACATGATGAACCGGGTAGTCCAACAGCGCATCGTAGACCGGCATGATCGCCCCGCCTGGATAGCCGAATACCACCGCCACACCCTCACGCATCATGCTCTCCCAGACAATCTGGGCCCCTGTTCGTTTCATCGCACCCCTCCTCCCAATGATAGCGCTTGAAACAAAAACGCCTTCTCTGCGGTCCGCGTCACCGACCGCTAAGAAGGCGTCCTTGCCCTATTCTGGCGCCCACCTGGCGCCCCCTATCGACGAAACCTGGAACCAAAAGGGCCTCCCGTGTGGGAGGCCCTGGTGTGCTTCTTCGGGTATTCGCTGACTCAGATACCCGCCTGATCCCTCCCAAACGGCAATGGCTCCTTAATAACAAGGAGCGCAATAAGGGAGATAATAATCAGGCCTGAGCGATCGGACATGTTTTACATTCCCCGGCTAGACTGGGACTGGATTGTGCGAAGTCTAGCACAGGTCGATGGGTCTGTCAAATCGCCCACATGACCCCTCGGCCGCCTCTTGCCCATCCCGCCGCCCTGCTGGATAGCGATTCAAGAGGGGCGGCGCAGTCACGTTTGGGGCGACGCTGGACGGGCCACAGATAGACCCAGCTTCTCGGAAAACTGCGCCATCGAGATGATCTGAATGCCCTGATAGGTCTTGAGATCTCGCACGTGTGGGTCTTCGCTGACGATATAGTCAGCGTCCCCTTCCAGCGCGCAAGCCAGGAACATATCGTCGGAGGGATCAGCCTCAATCTTGCGCACAACGTAGAGTCCAGGGACAACCACCGCCGCTTTCCTCACGGCCAATTCGAACTCCTCGATGGCTGCCTCGGACAAGGCATGATGGATGGCGATTCGGGGGTAGCACAAAACCCGGCCAATCTCGTTCAGGATGTCACCCGACGTCAGCAAGACAAAGTCGCCGCGCTCCAGCGAACAACGCAATACCCTGGCAAGTGGACTTTTCGCCAGGGCCACTCGAACCAGGGCATTTGTATCGAGCACGACGATCAGTCGCCGGGGCGCAGCGCTGAAGTTCTCAGCCATGACAGCTTATCGGCGCGCTCGTTCAGCACGCACTGCGCTCACTGCCTGTGTCAACTCATCTGCCAATTCATCGTCGGTGATGTCCGCGAAATGCGTTGCGAAACGATCCATAGTGACGAACTGGGCATCCCATTCCTGATCCGTCATATGGTTGCGCGGTTGGCACTCCAGAACCCAGGCGCGCCGGGCTGCTCGTTCTTCGCGCCAGGCGGCAAAACGCCGGTACTCCTCCAGGGAGATGATGACCGCAGTGGGGTGTCCCGCTCGCTCAACGATCAAAGGCTCGTCGAGCCAACGCGTCTCAACCCCGGAATAGATCGGTCGCGCTTCGTGGATCGTTTCAGATGCTTCATCCGCACACATGCCATACCTCCTTCATGGATCCTTCTGGGGGATCATTTTACGTCCAGGCACGAAAACTGTCAATCACTCAACACGCCAACATGACCCCCCGGCCGCCTCTTGCCCATCCCGCCGCCCTCATGTTATCATCGCCCCATGACCGACCGGCTGACCATTTGGCTGCTGAACCCGTATCACACCGGCTCCCATCGCGCCTGGGCCGAGGGCTACGCCGCGCACAGCCAGCACCGGGTGCAGATTTTCGCCATGCAGGGCTACTTCTGGAAATGGCGGATGCACGGCGCCGCGCTGGAATTGGCCGAACAGGCCGCGGCGCGGATCGCCGCGGGCGAACGGCCCGACCTCTTGCTTGCCACCAGCATGACCAACCTGCCTGCATTCCTGGCGCTGACCCGCCGCGAGCTGGCACGCGTCCCGATCGTGCTCTACATGCACGAGAACCAGCTCACCTACCCGCCCCCACCCGGCAGCCAGCGCGACCTGACCTACGGCATGATCCAGCATCTCTCCATGCTGGCCGCCGACCGGATCTGCTTCAACTCCGCCTTCCACATGCAGAGCTGGTTCGCCGAGCTGCCGCGCCTGCTCAAGCACTTCCCCGACTACACGCACCTGGAATCGGTGGAGATTGCCCACGCGCGGGCCGAGGTGTTGGCGGTTGGTTGCGATCTCAGACGTTATGACAAGTATGCGCCGATGTGGGTAGACAAGGAAACAAGGAGACAAGGAAACAGGGAGACAAGTCCGCTGATTCTGTGGAATCAACGCTGGGAGTACGACAAGGCTCCTGAGACAATGCTGAGCGCGCTCTATGCCCTCGCCAGCGAAGGGCTGCCCTTCCGGGTGGCGCTGGCCGGGGAGAACTTTCGCGTCGAGCCGGCCGAGTTCAGTCAAGCCCGGCGCCGGTTGGGTGACCGGCTGGTCCATTACGGCTATGCGGAAAGCGAGGCCGCATACGCCCGGTTGCTCTGGGGCGCGGATGTGGTGCTCAGCACGGCGATCCACGAGTTCTTCGGAGTCGGCGTCGCCGAGGCGATCTATTGCGGTTGCTGGCCGATCCTCCCCAACCGGCTCAGCTATCCAGAGCTGCTCCCGCCGGCCGCGCGCGCGGCCTGCCTGTACGATGACTTCGCCGGGCTGCTGGCGCGGCTCAGAGCCGCATTCACGACCCCTGCCGCGCCGGAGCTGCGCAGCGCGGTCGCCCGCTTCGATTGGTCAGTCCAGGCGCCGATCTACGACGCGCTCATGGCAGAAGTGCTTGGAGAGGTGGGATAGTTGGTTGGTAAATTGGTAGATTGGTAAATTGGTAGATGGGTAGATGGGTGGATTGGTAGTTGGTGGATGGGGTGTGCCTGGGTCATGGGGGATCGCTGGGCGGGGCGTCCGGGGTCTCCAGGATCACTACCGCCTCGGCCTGGATCCCTCGGCGCCGTTCGGACACCGCGAACTCGACCAACTGACCGGCGCGAGGGAGTGGTTGGCCGGCCGCCAGGCCCGATTTGTGCACAAACAGGTCCGGGCCATCAGCCGGCGTGATGAAACCGTACCCTCTCGCCCGGCTGAACCATTTGACCAGACCACGCGCCCGACCGGTCGCGGGCGCCAACAATCGGCACGACGGGCACATGGTTGGCTGGGGCGCGCCGGCCTGTTCGCTGGCGGTCCACACAAATGGGGTCTCGCATTCGGCGCAGCGGATGATCTGATCCTCAGCCATGAGAGTGTTCCTGGAAGGTTTGACAGTATCCTCTCAATAGATAGGGGCATCGCCATCACGTGCCTGGCACTTTTCGGAAGTGCCAGGCACGTTCGCCCCAGATTATTGAGAAGATACGTTTGACAACGGGAACGGGTTAAGCTAGAATATCGATGTTGGCGACGTCGCCAAGTGGCAAGGCAGGGGTCTGCAAAACCCCCATCGCCGGTTCGAATCCGGCCGTCGCCTCCATGAAACGGGCTGGTACCTGGGAGTACCGGCCCGTTCTCTTTTGTCAACAGGGTGCTGGGAGCCAAGGGCTCAGTCGAGCCGTGACGGGTCCGCCAGGGCGCTGATGTCAGGGATGAATGCCTCACCGCTGTGTCCCGCCTCGGCATCGGCCGACGGTGTCGCCGCCTCGGTGATCTGTCTGGGCAAGGTTACGTGGAAGGTCGTGCCCTTCCCCACCTGGCTCTCCGCCCGGATGTTTCCGCCGTGTAGCTCCACGATGCGTTTGGTGATCGCCAGACCCAATCCCTGGCCACCGAACCGGCGCGTCCGGGAGCTATCCACCTGATAAAAGCGCCGGTATATCCGGGGCAGCTCCTCCTCCGGGATCCCGATCCCCTGGTCGGCCACGCTGATCTGGACCTTGCCATCATCCAGTCGCGCCGCCCGCAAGGTGACCTGGCCTCCGTCCGGGCTGAACTTGATCGCGTTATCCAGCAGATTGCAGACCACCTGTTCCAGGCGAACTTGATCCGCCCGGATCGCCGGTAGATCCAGCTCCGGCTCGACGAGCAGGCTGATGCCGGTCTTCTCAACCCGCTGGGCAAAGCTGGATGCGCAATAGTGTAACATTGCCGACAACGAGACCTCGTCGAGGTCCAGTTGGCTGCGGTCCAACGCCTGCAACGACAGCAGATCGTTCACCAACCGGATCATGGTCTTGGTGTTGCGGGATATAATGTCCAACGCATCCAGTTGGTCGGACGATAGATCACCGTATAACCCTTCCTCCAGCGCCTCGGTATATCCGGATATAGAAACCAGTGGCGTGCGCAGTTCATGAGACACGTTCTGCACCATCTGGTTCTTGGCGTCCAGGGCATCCTCGAGGATCGTGTACGCCTCCCGCAACTGCTCGGCCTGCTTGCTCAAATCGGTGGCCAGCGCGGCGTTTTCCTGCGCAAGTTCGGTCTGCTGGGCTTCCATGCGCAGGGTGCGCTGCAGAGTCACAAAGACCGCCACCGATGGCAGGGCAATCAACGCCAGGCCCCAAGAGTGCGGCGCCACAACCACCACTGTCAGCAGCCCAAACCCGAACATGACGCTGTGTTCTAGTAATCCTGACGGCGTCGATTTCAGCCAGAGTCGCAAAAAGCTCGCACCAGATTGCAGACTGACGATGCCAGTCACGATGCTGGTGTTCAACAAGAACATCGTGACCGCGGACACCAGCAGCCCGATCCACGCCACCAGCCCTGCTGGTTGCCAGGGCACTGTCGTAAAGGCGTCCAATAGCAGCGCGCTGACACCGACATAGACCAGCGTCTGTCCCAGATTGAACAGCCACTCCACCAAGGGAAGCCGCCCGGTGAGCCACTGATCGATCCGGCCGAGAATCCGGCCCAGGGCGGCAATCAGCAGCGCCACCGCGGGGTTGAACACCAGGACGCTGGCAAAGAGCGGGATGGTGTCTACGTGAATTTGCTCTCCGCGCGCAAAGTGCAGCCCGTAGCGATCGCCTAGAATCGCCAGGAGCGTAAAACCGGCAAAGAGCAGCCAGAATGTCAGGTCACCGCCAATCGGGTACCGCCACAGGATGTAGGCCGCGATGCCGATGCCCAGACTCACAACCAGGGTGATGTAGATCAGAACAGGACGTGACAATCGCATCGCGAACACCTTCTCGCAGCATCAGGGTAAGATGAAATCCCTTCTCAAAGCTGGGATACCCTAACCCGGACAAGCCGGAACCAAAAAGACGACAGCCG
>MNXL01000207.1 GCA_001871755.1 Anaerolineae bacterium CG2_30_64_16 | reverse complement strand
GTCGGCGCGGCGCTATCTGGCGGTCTTTGAGAAGGTCTATCGCTTTACCCCATTCTCTGATGACGCCCAGGAACGGGTTCGGGGCAAATGTCCGCTGGAACTGGCAGGTTACGAGGTGCGCAAGTTACCTATGGCCCAGCTCTTCCGGGGCCTGGCGCTCCAGTGGCCGGCCTCAGCCTTCCAGGAGGTTGTCCCCGATGTGTGACGGTCGCCCGTGCGCGTTTGCCAGCCCAAATCGCAGGCGGTATAATCGCCACAACGTTGACCCATCTCGCTGCGCATCACGTCAACCAACCCACAAACCAGCCAACCAACAAACCATTTTCGGAGTCAGCCATCTTGAGCCTCAACCATCGCCCACTCATCGGCATCCCGGCCGGCAGCCTGGAGCCTTCACCCGCGGCCGACGCGCCGTACTTCCAGTTCAACGGCAACTACACGGCCGCGCTGGCCGCGGCAGACGCGATCCCAGTCGTGATCCCGCCCAACCTCCCGGAGGGCGCCCTGGTCGGCCTGTTCGAGCGGTTGGACGGGCTCTGTCTCGCCGGCGGGGCGGACGTAGACCCGACCCACTACGGCGAGCCGCCTCACCCCGCGCTGAAAAAGGTCGACCCGCCGCGCGATCATTTGGAGCTGATCCTGGCGCGTTGGGCGCTGGCCGCCGATCTGCCGATCCTGGGCATCTGCCGCGGCATCCAACTGCTCAACGTGGCCGCGGGCGGCGCGCTCTATCAGGACATCGCGGCGCAACTGCCCGCCGCGGGCAAGCACGCGTTCAAACTGTCCGAATCCCCGTGGGAGCGGCCGACCCACGGCGTCCGGTTGGCCGAGGGGAGCGCGCTGGCGCGCATCGTGGGCCAGCGCGACCTGCTGACCAACAGCTTTCACCACCAGGCCGTGAGCCGGCTGGCCGCTGGCTTCGTGGCCACAGGCTGGGCCGCCGACGGGGTCGTCGAGGCGATCGAGGACCCGACGCGGCGGTTCGTCGTCGGCGTGCAGTGGCACCCCGAGGCGATGGTCGCGTCCAATCCGCTCGCGCGGCGGCTCTTCGCGGCCTTCGTCGAGGCCTGTGCGCGACGCGGGGTGACACGGGGGGAAGATGCGAAGATGAGGTGGCAAGGGTGAGAAGCACAAATTCGAAATCCGAAATCGGCCATCGGCCATCGGCCATCAGCCATCGGCCATCGGCCATCAGCCATCGGCCATCGGCCATCAGCCATCAGCCATCAGCGATCCGCGATCCGCGATCAGCGATCCGCCATCCGCCATCGGCCATCGGCGTTTTCGATTCCGGTGTCGGCGGGCTGTCGGTGGCGCGCGAGATCATGCGGCAACTGCCCGGTCACCCGATCCTCTATCTGGCCGACCAGGCGCACGCACCCTATGGAGGACGCCCACTGGCCGAGATCCGCACGTTGTCCGAAGGGATCACGCGCTTCCTGCTGGCGGAGGGCGCGGGGGTGATCGTGATCGCTTGCAACACCGCGTCCGCGGCGGCGCTACACTGTCTGCGCGGGCAGTTCCCCGACGTGCCGTTTGTCGGCATGGAGCCGGCGGTCAAGCCGGCCACGGCGCGCACGCGCAACGGACAGGTCGGCGTCATCGCCACGGCCGCCACGTTCCAGGGTGAGCTGTTTGCCAGCTTGCTGACGCGCTTTGCGAGCGACGTCACCGTGCACACGCAGATCTGCCCCGACCTGGTGCCGCTGGTGGAGGCCGGCGAGCTGACCTCGGCCCGCGCGCGGGCGGTCGTTCGGGGCTACCTGACTCCCTTGCTGGCCGCGGGCATCGACGAACTGGTGTTGGGCTGCACCCACTATCCCTTCCTGCGGCCGCTGATCGAAGAGGTCGTCGGCCCGGAGGTCGAGATCATCGACCCCACGCCGGCCGTGGCGCAGCAGACCGGCCGCGTGCTGGCGCACCGCGGCCTGGCGGTCACCGGGCCAGCTCCAACGCACCGCTTTCTCACCACCGGCGTCCCGGACCGGTTCCGCGCTGCGCTGTGCGATCTGTTGGGGCTGTCGGCCCCGGTCGAAGCCGCGGGCTGGGACGCTGCCGGCCGGCTGGGTCTGGTCTCCCCACTGTAAGGCGCCGCGCCGCGCGCCATCGGAACTGGCTGCTGGAAGCTGGATCGGTGGGAGCCTCGCTTTTTCCTGGTGGCACGGATCGGGGATGTGCTGGTGGGGGCGGGCGCGCTGGTCATCCAGGATGCGCGGGACGGGCAGATTGTGCGGGTCTCGGTGGACCCGCCGCACCGCTGCCGCGGGATCGGCCGGGCGCTGGTGACGCGACTGCTGGATGCCGCGCGGGCACGCGGGTTGACGCGGGTCTGGATGGAGACCAACGACGACTGGCACGCCGCCATCGCGCCCTACCGGCATTATACACCACAGGCGCAACCAAACGCAGATCTCTGCGTAGAGAGTGGTGTTGACGAGACCAACGTATCGTGTGAGCCAGGAGGGAGGCAATCATGGAAACCAAGAAGTTGTATCGCAGTCGCGACGACAAGATGATCGCCGGTGTGTGCGGCGGGTTGGGCAAGTATTTGCATATCGACCCGACCTTGCTACGGCTGATCTTTGCGCTGCTCGTCGTGTTCGGCATCGGCTCGGGTCTGCTGGTCTACCTGATCCTGATGATCGTCGTGCCGCTGGAGCCCGTGGTGTCGGCCGCTGCTGTTTCGGAGCGGGTCGAGGTCGCTGCGCCGGACGCTGCGCCGGTTGTGGAGGAGTGAACGATGGATCGCGCAACTAGATCGGGCCTGGCAGCCGGACTCGTCCTGATTCTGGTCGGGGCGGTGCTCCTGGTGGGACAACTGTTCCCTGGGTTGTGGGGGTGGATGGGGCCGTGGTCCTGGCCTCTGATTGTGGTGGGGGTCGGCGTGGCGCTGCTGGTGATCGGCCTGGTCTCGGGGACGCCGGACATGGCCGTGCCCGCCTGTATCGTGGGGGGCATCGGCGTGCTGCTCTACTGGCAGAATGCGACCGGCAACTGGGCGAGTTGGGCCTACGCCTGGACGCTGATTCCCGGATTTGCCGGCGTGGGCGCCTTCCTCAGCGGTCTGCTGAGCGGCAAGGGCAAGCTGATGCGCGACGGCGCCTGGAGTGTGCTGATCAGCCTGATCTTGTTTGCCGTCTTCGGGTCGTTCCTGGGCGGGCCGGTCTTCTTGGGGCGGTATTGGCCGGTGCTGCTGATCCTGTTGGGCGTGCTGCTGCTGGGCCGGACTGTCTTCCGCTGGTCCAAAGAGTGAGGCACGTCGATCAAACTCGGAGGGTTCTCATATCTTTGGACGCGAAAGTCCCCGGCTCTCGTAGGGTGCCGGGGACCTGGTCGTTAAAGGAGCTGGAGCGCCTGAACTCGCCTGCTTTCACGCCAACTAACCCAGAACACCAGGCCGGCGGTGGAGACGGCAGCCAACCGGAGCAGCGAGTTGTTGGCCATGAAGAGCGCCGCGGGAATGGTGACCGCGGCCATCACCTGGCCAAATGACGAGACCACGGCCGTGGCCTGCCGCTGGGGCAAGAAGCGCGCCAAAAGCGCCGTGATCGCCCGCCCGCCGTCCATCGGGAACACGGGCAGCAGGTTGAACAGCATCAGCAGGGCATTGGTCGCGGCCAGCAGCACCAGCATGGCGGCTGGCGCTGAGGCATCCCAGCGCAGCAGGGTCACCAGCAGATCGACGAGCCTGTGCGCACCCGCAACACGCCACGCCGCGCACCCCAGTATCACTGTCGAGAGGGCGCTCACCGCCGGCCCGCCCAGGGCGATCCACAGATTCTGCCGAGGCGTCATCCCCACTTTGCTTTCCACCCGCACGAACGCGCCCAACCCGGACATCCGTACCTGCGTGATCGTCGCGCCGAACCGGTGCGCGGGCAGGATGTGGCCCAACTCATGCAACATCGCGCAGACGTGCAGCAGCAGCACGAACACGCCCATGAAGGCTGCTCCGCGCCACCCCGCGTCGTTGGTGATGTAGCCGATGTACGCAGCCCACAGGGGCAAGATCAGCGCGCTGAGTTGCACCCGGATCGGCGTCCCGCGCAGAGTGATGAGGGTAAACGGCTGCCGCTTGTGGTCTTTGACCAGCGATTTCAGCATAGCGTGTTGCCCCAGGGGAGAGGGAAGAACGAGATCGTGCCCGTCACACTTCGCACGACGCGCCTCAAAAGATTTACCACATCAGTATCGTACCAAAGTACCAGGTGTCAAAGCCTTTAGCTTACAGTTTGCTTACAGTTTGAAGTTGGTTTGAGCGTCGCGCGATGCATCCTCTTGTCACCAGTCCTGCGCTACGGAGATCGAAGCAGTCGGGATGGGCCGTCGGCCAGTGGGCACGAACGGTATTATTTCAATGTTTCGGGGCGAAGGCGTAGCGGCGGACTTTCCAGTCTGCCGTGTGGACAGGCTGGAAAGCCTGTTTCCACGTATGGCTCCCCGACTTATTGAGATGATACCACGAACGTTGAACTGAAAAGTCCTTGTGTTCTATCGGAGAATTCTCCTTGCCAGTTGTGCTATATTGTGATACCATGCGAGATGGTAGAGGGGGCAGACGAATGTCCACGTTCACCATGATCACCACAGAACAAGATCAGATTGTGGCACGCATCGACGCCATCATTCGCGAGTTGGAAGCTCTGCGAAGGCAACTCATGGATGCCAACACGAGGTGATGTCATGCAGATCACGTTCTCTCAGCCAAGGTCTGAGACTCAGATCCAACAGATCGTCGAAGCGCTGGAAACACTGCCGTCCGTCAAAGTGACCGAAGTCCATGACTTTGTGCGGTTTCTTCAGGGTTCTTACGCCGTGTCCGAGACAGCCGGCGCCGGCTACAACCGGAATGAGCAAGACACTCAAGATCCCCTGGCGGCGATTTTCATGGAAGAGAGACCTGCTCCGCCGCTGGCCCCGGCCGAGTTTGAGCGCGAAATGGTTGCGTTTCAACGGCTTGAGTCCGCGCTCGAAGCGCAGTACGGCGGCCGTGTCGTAGCCATCCACGGCGGCGAAGTGGTTGCTGTGGGCGATGACAAGATGGCAGTGTTGGACACCGTGCTCGCAAGCCTCGGACCAGTGCCCTGTTACATTGACCGGGTGGCGCCAGGTGTCCCCCGCCGCGTACGTGTTCCCTCAGCCTGGATAGCCCGATGATCGCCTACGACATCCGCCATGTGCCACCGGCGGCCGTTGTCCAGGTCATGATCGCCAGCGTCGTGCATGAACATCGCCGCGCGAGGGTCTCGGCGCTGTTGGACACCGGTTCAGATGTGACGGCGATTCCGCGCACGTTGGTGGAGAGACTACAACTCTACCCCATCAGTCACCTTGAAATTGAGGGGCTTGCGGCGATAACCACGTCAGTATTCTCATACGCCGTCCAGCTTTCCGTTGCTGGCCTCGTCATCTCACGGCTCGAAGTTGTGCTGACAGGGTTGGACTTTGTCGTGCTCGGGCGTGATGTGCTCAACCATCTCTATGTGCTTCTCAACGGCCCAGAACTAACCTTCGAATTGGCTACGACCGCTTTTGTGGCCGGAGCTTGATTCGAGACTCAACAACTTCAGCGTCGCGGTCGTATCCTCTGCGAACCGCGCGAGTCTGTCTCACGCGCTCGCTTTGCCTACCTCCGCTCCTGTGGTACAATGCCAGCCTGATTTCACGCACCACGGGAGGAGCACCCCATGTCCGAAAAGATCCTGGTCAGCGTTGCCTGGCCCTATTGCAACGGCGATATGCACATCGGCCACATCGCCGGCGCGTATTTGCCGGCCGATATCTTCGCCCGCTACCACCGCCTGCGCGGGAACGACGTGCTGATGGTGTCCGGCTCCGACACGCACGGCACGCCGATCACTGTGCGCGCCGAGGAAGAGGGCATCACCCCACGCGAGGTGGTGGACCGCTATCATCCGCGCAACACCGAGACGCTGCGCCGGCTGGGCATCAGCTTCGACCTGTTCACCGAGACCGACACCGAGAACCACTGGGCGGTCACGCAGGACCTGTTCAAGACGCACCTGGAGCACGGCTACGTCTATCGGGACAGCATGAAGCAGTTGTACTGCGTGGACTGCGCCAGGTGGCTGGCGGATCGCTATGTGGAAGGCACGTGTCCCTTCTGCGCCTCCGAGGCCGCGCGCGGGGATCAATGCGACAACTGTGGCCGCATCTACGACGCGATCGAGCTGGGCTCCCCGCGCTGCGGCTATTGCGGCGGCGCACACATCGAGATCCGGACAACCGAGCACTTTTTCCTGGATCTGGCCCGGCTGAACGATCCGCTGTTGGCCTGGCTGGATGATGGCAACAAGGAGCATTGGCGGCCCAACGTGATCAACGCCACGCGCGCCCGGTTGGAGAGCCGCGAGCTGCGCAGCCGGCCGATCACGCGAGACATCCAGTGGGGCGTGCCCATCCCGCTGCCCGGCTACGACGACAAGCGCATCTACGTCTGGTATGACGCGGTGATCGGCTATCTGGCGGCCAGCAAGGAGTGGGCCGTGCTGACCGGCGACCCGGCGGTGTGGCGCGCGTGGTGGCAGAACCCGGAGGCCCGGGCCTACTACTTCATCGGCAAGGACAACATCGAGTTCCACACCATCATCTGGCCCGGCATGTTGATCGGCTACGACGAGAGCCTCAACCTGCCCTACGACGTGCCGGCCAACGAATACTTGAACGTGGAAGGCCGCAAGCTGAGCAAAAGCCGGCGCTGGATGATCGTCATGCGCGACGCGCTGGACCGCTACGACCCCGATCCCTGGCGCTATGCGCTGGCCGCCAGCCTGCCCGAGTCGCAAGACGTCAACTTCACGTGGGACGAGTTCGTGCGTCGCAACAACGAGGAGTTGGTGTCCACCTGGGGCAACCTGGCCAACCGCGTGCTGGGCTTTGCGTACAAGCGCTTCGATGGCCGCGTGCCGGAGCCGGGTGAGCTGGACGCCGACGACCGGGCGCTGCTCGGCCAGGTGGCGCCGACCTTCGAGCGGGTGACCGCATCCCTGGATGCGGTCAAGCTGAAGGCCGCGCTGGGCGAAGTGATGGCGTTGGCGCGTGAGGCCAACCGCTACCTGAACCTCAAGGAGCCGTGGCAGCAGATCAAGGTCGATCCGGCCGCCGCGGCCACCTCGATCTACGTGGCGTTGCGGGTGATCGACAGCCTGAAGACGCTGTTCGCGCCGTTCCTGCCGTTCACCAGCCAGCAACTCCACGAGTACCTGGGGTACGACGGCCAACTGTTCGGGCGACTCTACATCGAGGAGGTCACCGAGACCGGGCGGCGTCACCTCGTGCTGCGTTATGACGGCAGCGATGCGTGCTGTGGCTGGGCGCCCAGCGAACTGACGCCAGGCCAGGCGTTGCGCCAGCCGCGGCCGCTCTACGTCAAGCTGGAACCGACCGTGGTGGACGAAGAGATCGAGCGGATGGCCGCGGGATAGCGTCGGCCATTTATATACAGAAAATTGTCCACAGTTGTCCACAGCATGAGGGCGGTTATCCACAGGATCGACCGCATCCTCCCCCGTTCGCATCGCTGCCCCCACCCGATAGTGGGGGTAGCGATGCGTCGTGCCCCCGAGGGCCGCACTACAGATTAATGGCAATAGCGCAAAACTCGCTACCCATTGCCTGTCATTCTGAGAATCCCGATGCCACGCGGTGGCATGTCTGCGGCAAGACACTCCAGCGCGGGTCATGCTGAGCGGGTCGACCAGCCGACGATCATCGCGGCCAACGTCCAGCGAAGCATCTCGTATCGGGAATTTCTGAGCAGCGGGTCTGCCCCAAATCTCTCGTAACGGCGTGGCACCAGCGAAGCCTGCCCTGAGTGCAGCGAAGGGGTGACAATAGTGAGTTTTGCGGTACTGCGATTAATGGCGTAGCATTTGCTCGGGTGATTTTGGTTAGAACCTCTTGACATCCTGCATCGGTCTGACATATAATATCACTCGGAAGCCTCCCCCCTTCCTTATTGTGCGCGCCTTTTCGCTGGCACATCTTTTCGCTACATTTTTATGGAAAGAGGGTGGACCATGTCGTACTTGCGTACGGCCGTGCTGCTTTTCCTCGCGGGTCTGCTGATCGCGCTTCTCGGCTCCCTCTCTGTGGTTGACGCGCAGACCCCCGGCCATCTCCTGATCAGCGAAGTGATGTACGACGCGCCCCAATCGGGCACTGACACAGCGTATGAGTGGGTGGAGCTGTTCAATCCCACGGCCGCGGCCGTCGACCTGACTGGTTGGGCGCTGCGGGACAACACCAGCCAGGACGCCATTCCCGCGTTCACGTTGGCGCCGGGCGAATACCTGGTGATCGCAGCCACCGCGGCCGGTTTTGCGCAGAATTACCCTGGCTTCAGCGGCAACCTGGTGACCCTGGAAGGCAGCATCGGCAACGGGCTGAGCAACACCGGCGACCGAGTGCTCCTGTTGGCGCCTGATGGCGCTGAAGTGGATGCCGTGAGCTATGGGAGCGACGCGAGCGCCTTCGATCCATCATGCCCGGACGTGGACGCGGGGTGGTCGCTGGCGCGCATTCCCACCTGGCAAGACACGGACAGCGCCGGGGACTGGCTGCCACAGGAGATCCCCAATCCGGGCGGGCCGGGCGCGGCGCCGCCAGCCACGCCCACGCCGAGCCCCACATCGACCACCACCGCCTCGCCCACCCGCACGCTCACGCCAACCGACACGCCAGCGCCGACCTTCACTCGTACACCCACTCCGACCTCGACCGCCTCTGGCACGCCGTCACCCACCTGGACTTTCACGCCGGAGCCCGGCGCATCCACGCCAACCGCCACACTGACCCCCACCTCCAGCGCGACCGCTCTCGGAGCGACCGCTACCGGGACCCAAACGCCGGCCGCGACGCCGACCGAGACGCTCACACCGGCGATCCTCCCGACCGTGACGCCTACGTTCACGCTGACTCCTGGTGCAACCGCGACGGCTGGGCCATTGCCGCGGGTGCGCTTGAACGAAGTGTTGCCGCGGCCTGATGCCATCGACTGGGATGGGGACGGCACGGCGGATGCCTACGACGAATTCATCGAGCTCTTCAGCCTGGAAGCGGGCGTGACCGACCTGACGGGTTGGGCGTTGGACGACATCGCCGGGGGCGGCAGCGCGCCGCACGTCTTCCCGCCGGGGACCATCCTGGGATCGGGCGGGTTCCTGGTGCGCTACCGTTCGGGCACCGGCGTGGCGTTGAACAACGACGGCGACACGGTACGCTTGTTGGCGCCGGATGGGACCGAGCTAGACGTCTTCACCTACGCCGGCCCAGCGCGGGATGTGAGCTACAGCCGGATGGTCGACGGGGTGGGCGCCTGGACTGAGACCTATCCGCCCTCTCCCGGCGGCCCCAACCTCCCTGCCACGCCCACCCCGACGGGAACACCCACGCCCACGTGGACACCCACGCCCACCGGGACGCCGACCCCAACCGCTACTGTCACCTGGACGCCGGCATCGTCCAGCACGTCGACGGCTTCGCCGACCGCCACGCCTTCTTCCACCGGGTCGCCCACGCCCACGGCATCCCCCACGGCCAGCACTGCCTGGCCAGGCGCGGTGGTCATCGACGAGATCATGCAGAACCCCAGCGCGGTTTCCGACGCGAGCGGAGAGTGGGTTGAGCTTTTCAACGCCACCGCCGCGGCCATCGACCTGAACGGCTGGACGATCCGAGACGCGGGGAGCGACAGCCACCGCATCCAGCACGGCGGCCCGCTCTGGCTGCCGGCGCACGGCTATCTGGTACTGGCGCGGCGGGCGGATCCTGCGGTCAACGGCGGCGTCCCCGCGGCATACCAGTACAGCAACTTCACTTTGGGCAACGATGACGATGAGATCATCCTGCTGGACGGCCAGGGGATCGAGATCGACCGGGTGGCGTACGACGGTGGCCCCGATTTCCCCGACCCGAACGGCGCATCCATGGCCTTGATCACACCGGACCGGGACAACGCGCTGGGCCGCAACTGGCGGTCGTCGTTCGAGAGCTGGCCCGGCAGCGCGGGTGACTTGGGGTCACCGGGGGTGGCCAACCCGGTCCCGCCGATCGGCCAGATCGAAGGCCACGTCTTCGAGGACCTGAACGGCAACCGGCGCCGCGATCTCGGCGAGCCGGGCATCCCCAACGTGTTGATCACCCTGAGCACCGGCCGGAGCCTGCGCACCTTCTCCAGCGGGTGGTATGGGTTCTATGAGCTGGCGCCGGGGGTCTACGAGGTGGTCGAGACCCAGCCCGCGGGATACACCAGCACCACGCCGGACCGGCTGACCGTCACCCTGGCCGCGGCCGAAGTGAGCCTGGGCCACGATTTCGGCGAAACGCGGCTGCCGGTTTCCCTCACACCCACCTCCACTGCGGGACCGAGCGCGACGCCTACGCTCGGATCTCGGCCGGCGCTTCTGCTCAGCGAAGTGCTCTACGATGCGCCGCAGACCGGGACAGACACCGATTTCGAGTGGGTCGAAGTCTACAACGCCGGGGCGGCCAGCGTCGATCTGACGGGGTGGGCCTTGCAGGATAACCAGGGGCAAGACGCCATCCCCGCGTTCACGTTGGCGCCGGGCGCATACCTGGTGATTGCGGCCAGCGCGGCCGGCTTCGCCCAAAACCATCCCGGCTTCAGCGGCGACCTGGTGACGCTGGAAGGGAGCATCGGCAACGGCCTGAGTAACACCGGCGATCGGGTGATCCTGCTGGCGCCGGACGGGGCCGAGGTGGACGCCATGAGCTACGGGAGCGACGCGGCCATCTTCGACCCGGCCTGTCCCGATGTCCCCGCGGGCTGGTCCCTGGCGCGCGTGCCTGCCGATCGGGACACCGACACGGCGGCGGACTGGCTCCCGCAGGCGCAACCGAACCCGGGCGGCCCGGGCCTGGCTGCCACTCCCACGCCGACCCCCTCCCCAACGCCGACCGCCACCGCAACCATGCAGGTGACCGCGACCGCCACCGCGACCGCGACGCGTACGCCCACACCCACCGCGACCGGCGTCCCGACCCACACGCCCACGCCCACCTACACGTCCGGGCCGCTGCCGCGCATCCGGCTCAACGAGCTGTTGCCGCGGCCTCACGCCGTCGATTGGGATGGGGACGGTGTCCTGGACGCCTTCGATGAGTGGGTCGAACTGTTCAGCCTGGAGACCGCCGCGGTCGATCTGGCCGGCTGGGCGTTGGATGACATCGCGGACGGCGGCAGCGGGCCCTACGTCTTCCCGACCGGCACGATGCTGGAACCGGGCGGGTTCCTCGTGTTCTATCGTTCGACCACCGGCGTGGCGCTCAACCAGGACGCCGACACCGCGCGGCTGCTGGCGCCCGATGGCCACCAGGTGGACAGCTTCTCGTACGCCAACCCGCGTTGGGATGTGAGCTACAGCCGGGCGGTCGATGGGATCGGCGACTGGATCGACGCCTACCCGCCGTCGCCGGGCCGCGCCAACCGCGCCGGCACACCCACCCCCACCGGCTCGCCGACCGAAACCCCGACCACCACACCCACGCCGACCCCGCTCGTCTACGACCGGGAAAGCATCCGACTCAACGAAGTCTTGCCGCGGCCGGCGGAGATCGACTGGGACGGCGACGGCGCGGCCACAGCCCAAGATGAATGGGTCGAGCTGTTCAACCGCGGGTCCGCGCCGGTCGATTTGGCGGGTTGGGCGCTGGACGACATCGCCGACGGCGGCAGCGCGCCCTACGTCTTCCCCGGCGCATCTGCGCTCAGCGTTTCCCCCGCTGACGTTCTCCTGGCCCCCGGCGCGTATCTGGCGCTGTTCCGCTCGCAGACGGGCGTGGCGCTCAACAACGACGCCGACACGGTCCGGCTGCTGGGCCCCGACGCCGCGGAGGTGGACAGCTTCAGCTACGACCATCCCGCGGCCGATCGCTCCTACGCCCGGGCCACCGACGGCGACGGTTCCTGGACCGCCGCGTACCCGCCCTCGCCCGGCCGGGCCAACCTGCCCCCGACCCCCACCCCGACCGCCATCGCCACCCCGACCACCACCCCCTACCCGGCCGGCGTGACCCTGAACGAGCTCCTGCCCTTCCCCGAGTACGTGGACTGGGACGAGAACGGCGCGGCTGACTTCACCGACGAATGGATCGAGCTCTATAACGCCGGGCTGACCGCGGCGAGCCTGGGCGGCTGGGCGTTGCTGGACGACACGAAGAGTTACACGGTGCCGCTGGGCACGGTGATCTGGCCGCGCGGCTATCTGCTGCTGTTCCGCGCACAAACCGGTCTGGCCCTGGGCGACAGACACGATCAGGTGACGCTGCGCCGGCCGGACGGCGTGGTGGTCGATCACTTCGCGTACGACCGCGGGCCGGGGCGGGATCGCAGCTATTGCCGGAGCGTCGATGGCGCGGGCGCGTGGGGCAAGGATTGTGTGGAGACCCCCGGCAGCGCCAACCGGCTCTGGCCAACACCCGTGCCAGACGGTGGATCGGCGCCAAGATCGACCCAAACGGGTGGCCTGCCCGCCGGCAGCATCGCGGCGGCCCGGGCGGCCGCGGCCGACACTCGCGTCACGGTGGTGGGCGTGGTCACCCTGCCCCCGGGCATCTTCGGCCGCAGCATCTACATCCAGGACGACACCGGCGGTATCCAGGTCTACCTGCGCGCGGGGGACTACCCGGCGCTGGCGGTCGGGGATCGCGTGCAGGTCACGGGCTGGACCCGCGCCTTCCACGGCGAAGCGGAGCTCTCCGTGCCTGATCCGAGCTACCTGGTCCGGCTGGGAGCGGGCACGCCGCCGTCTCCGCTCCGGCTCGCCACCGGGCAGGTCGGCGAGGCGCACGAGGGGCGGTTGGTCTGGATCGTCGGCCGGGTGGTCGGCTTTGA
>MNXL01000160.1 GCA_001871755.1 Anaerolineae bacterium CG2_30_64_16 | reverse complement strand
GCCGGGCTTGCGCCGCGTCTTGCCGTACGTGTAGATCGCCGTGGCCAAGACAATGCCGGCGAACACGAAGGCCAACGCCTGGGCGCTCAACAGGCCAGCCACCAGGCTGCCCAACAACGCACCCGCCGTCGTCGCCAATTCCAGCCGCAGCGCCAGGCCGATGTCAGCGCCGCGGCCCGGCCGCGAGACACTGGCCACGCCGGCCGAAGTCGCGATCACTCCGATCAGGCTGGTGCCGACCGCCGCCCGGATCGGGAGTTTGAACAGGAGCGTCAAAGCGGGGACCAGGAAAATGCCGCCGCCCAACCCCAACAGCGCTCCTATCGTACCGGCGCCAAAACCGACGAGGACTAAGGCCAACCAACCTGACATGATGTGTCTCGACTATCCCGTTCGGATCCGATCCTCATCCCAGGCTCAAGAACCGATACCATTCCGAGACATCCACCTTTAGCCCTTCGTAGCGCGCCCGGAGCGCTTGATAGAGCCTGGCATTCTCGATGGCGACCGCCACCAGCCCGGCCACCGATTCCAAGAATTCGATGCCCACTGAGGTGAACGGCCGCGGCAGCGCCGAATAGACGCGCATCACACCGACGATTTTATCTTTGACCCGCAAAGGCACTGCCAGCACCGACCGGATGCCCTCCGACTCAGCCTCGGCGGGGTACTGGAAACCGGGATCTTCAGCCACGTTGTACAACACCACCGTCTCACCTGCCAACAACCTCTGGTCGATGGGGCTTTTGGCGAGGACAACCGCGCCTTTGGTCAGGTAGCGCTCACTGAGCCCGTGGGCGGCGACCAGTTCCAGACGTTTGCCGCTGCCGTCCAGCAACCGCACCGAGGCCGCCTTCAAGCCCATCTCGAGCACCGTGGCCGCCAGGACCTGATCCAACAACGGCTGCAACTCCAGGCTCGATGTCAGTGCCTGGGCGATCCGGAACAGCGACGTGTGCAGACGAGCGTTTTCGATACTGATCGCGGCCAGCTCAGCGATCGCCTGCACCAGGGCCAGGGTGGGCTCGTCGAACTGGCAGCCGGCGGTACAGTACAACCCCAACGAACCGATCGCGCGGCCGCGCACCTGCAGCGGCACTGCCAGCATCTGGTCGATTTGTTCACTCGCCAGCAGGTCCGTCGGCAGGTCGTGAGGTTCGGCGCCAGTCAGATCCATCTGGCCGAGGCCGGAGATGTGTACCCTCTCTCCTGCCAGGACCCGCTGGTGAATGTTGCCGGGCTCGACACGCGCGGGAACGCGCGCCAGAAACGCCTGGCTGACCCCGACACTGGCGGCCACATCCAACGCGTCGGCATTCGGGTTCAGCAGGCGGATCACTACGGCTTTGGCGTTCAACGCCTCTTGCACGGCGCGCAGGATGGCTTGCAAAGTGGTATCCAGGTCGAGACTACTATTAATGACGTGGGCCACTCTGTAAAATAGCAGTATCATATCCTGGTTGTTGTTCATCGTTTCCTCACACCCCAGTCGGAGAGAGCGGCGCTCAGCGCATCTCCTGCCCACCGGTCACATTGATGGCCTGCCCCGTCATGTAGCTCGCCTGGTCCGAGGCGAGGAAAACCACGACGTTGCCGACATCATTGTAGGTGCACCCGCGCTTCATGGGAACCTGGTCGATGTACTTCTGGCGCACTTCGGCCTCGGAAATGCCCCACTTCCTGGCATACTGGGCATACAGCGAATTGATCCACAGCGGCGAATCGAGCAGATTGCCGGGACAGACCGCGTTCACCCGCACGCCGTATTCGGCCAGGTCGAGCGCGATGCTCTGCGTCAGCCCGATCCCGCCGAACTTCGTCGCCGCGTAGGCCGAGTTCTTGAAGCTGCCCTTCTTGCCCGACTTGGAATTGATCTGGATGATCGCGCCGCTCCGCTGCGCCTTCATCACCCGGGCCGCGTGTTTCGCCACCAGGAAGTAGCCGAACAGGTTGACATTCATCACCGCCCGCCACTTTTCGGCCGGGAACTCGGTGATCTCCTCGGCGATCAGAATCGCGGCGTTGGACACCGCGACATCGAGCCGGCCAAACTCGGCCACCACTCGATCGATCATCGCGCTAACTTGAGCTTCCTCGGCCACATCCACCTGGAGGGGGAGCGTGCGCCGGCCGGTCTCGGCCGCGATCTGCGCCGCGGTGTCTCTGGCGGTCTGTTCGTTGATATCCGCGACCGCTACATGCGCGCCCTCCTGGGCCAGCCGCAGCGCCAGCGCCGCACCCAACCCCTGCCCACCGCCCGTCACCAGCGCAATTCTACCTTCCAGCACTCCCGCCACATGACCCTCCTCAATGCGGATGACGGACTTCGGAGTGGGGCTTGCACGATCAATCCGAAATCCGAAATCCGAAATCCGAAATCAAGGCAACATCAGCCGCAGGAACTCCGCCTCCGCCTCCACCGTCCACTCCCGCCCGTCCTTGAGTTTGGCGTAAACCGTGGGCAGTTTCTCTCGCAGCTCGGTCAGCGCGGTGAGCGGCATCTCCACAATGTGCGGGAAGATGACGACCTTGCCCGGAAACGAGGTGTCCAGCACCGCCTGCAAGCCGTCGTGCGCCGCGCTGAGCGAGCCGATCGCCGCGACTGAGCGGTTGGGTGACAGCGTGCCTGACTCCGCCTGCGTCAGCATGAAGCGCAGGTCATCGATGCTCGACGCGGAATGGCCGATGCAGCGCGCCCCTTTCAGGTAGGCGTCGCTCAAGTCGATCTGCGCCAGCGTCCCGCGCGCCACGCCCGCAAAGACGTTCATGACGCCGCACGGGGCCAGCCACGTGGCCGCGTCCGCGATCACGGGCGCGATGGGGGCCAGCACGATGATGTCGTCGAACCCCTTCTCGCGGAAACGCGCCATGCCCGCCCCATAAGCATCCCGATTCATCGGATTGAGACAGATGAACTCGATCCCCCTGGCCGCGGCCTCCGCGGCAAACGAGGCGTTCAAGTCATCCAGTCGCAGGTCGCTGACGTCGGTGCACACTATGGTCGCCGGGCCTTCGGTCACCTGGATGGCGCGCTGCACGTGCATGCGCCCCATCGGCCCGCCCGCGCCGACGAACCAGGTGGCTCCGCCCGGCTTCAGGGTCGAGCGAACCGGCACGTCGCTGTACGCGCGCGCCACGTCCGGGCCGGCGCCGCCGACGTAGACCCAGCGGTTGTAGTGCACGCGGCCGACGTCCACGTTCACCTTGCGCGCCAGGGGCGTGTCCGCGATGAGCGCGCAGACGCCGTGGTCGGCCAGATGTGGGCTGACCGTCTCGATCAGTGCGGCATCGGGCGCCAGCAACACAATGTCGTCCGCGGCGGTCGGCGGCCCGCCGGGGTCATCTACCGCGATCAACGCGATGCCCAACGCCGCGGCTCGCTCCCGCAACCACGCCTCGAAGGCGGGCGGGACCCGAGTCAGCATCAGTCGCGCCGGGTGAGAGGTCGCGTCGAATCCAGCGGCGATGGTGTACTCACGGCCGACCGCGGCCGGTGTGCCGACGATCCAGGTGGTGCCGCCATCCAGCAACCCGGCCCGATATTTCAGCTCGTAGGCCGCGGTGACGCACGCCCACGGTTCGGTCAGCGCGCTCTCGGCGTACCCGGTAGCCGGTTGGACCGGGATCAGGTAGTTGCCGTCGTCGCCATTCAGGATGCGCTGGTCGATCACGCCGTAGCTCGACAGCCCGCCCTGGATCATGTAGCCGTAGGCATAGTTGACGCCGTCTTTGTAAATGTCGGCCTGGATGATGAAGCGATCGCCGACGTGGTACTGGTCGCGCAACCCTTCGCCCACCCCCACGACCGTCATCGACACCTCGTGGCCCAGCACGACCGGATCTTTGCTGATATCCCGAAAGATGCGCGGGTGGCCTTGCCCTTGCTTGATGACCTTGATGTCCGAAAAACAGAGCCCGCACGCGTCGTGCCGGACCAGCAGTTGGTCGGGGCCATACTGCGGCATGGGCGTCTCGATCGGCTTCCCATCCTGGCCGAAATTCTCCAGCCCGGCGCCGTAGAGCGGCCAGAGGCGATTCGATCCTGCTAGCGGTTCTGTTCCCTGTCGATAGATCTCTAACTTGTCAGACACCCAACCCTCCTGATCGTCCCTCATAAGCCCGCCCTGGCTGCAAGCCGGGTGGGCTTCGTCGATGGCAAACACGTTGCTGGCGTATCCTCTCAAAAAGGCGGGGACAAATCTGCTCAAGCCGAGTCCGTGACTCGGCGGGCGAGCGGCGGATCACGGATCCACCTTGAGCTGCCCCGGACTATTGAGAGGATACGTTCAGTCGAGCTCCAGCAGCCAACCTAGCTTGTGGATCGTGAAGTAGTTTCGGTAGTAGTGTCCGTACCGCACGCCGAGCGCCACCTCGGCGTCATCCAGGCCCACCTCCGCGCCGGTGAGTGGCGCGCCGACCCGGCGTAGCCACGCTTCGATTTCGGCGGCCGACGGCATGGTCTCCGCGATCCGCACGATCTGGTCCCAGTTGGCCACCACCTCGGCCTTCAGTCGCGCGAAGACGGCCTCGGTCATATCCAGGAAAGGGGCCTGAACCTCAATCACCTGGTCAGCCAACGGGCCGTATGCCTGCCGGATAGCGTCAATCTGCGACTCCCGGTCTGGCAATGCGCGCTGAGCGAGCCGAGTCGCGACCTCTTCGCGCGTGAGCGCCCGGATCGTGTCGTAACGCCGGGCGCCGTAGAGGACCGCGATCCCCACTTTGGCTCCATGCAGAATCGCCGGCCGGCCTTCGCGCAGCAGCTTCAACTCCCAACAGTGCGAGATGTGGTGCTCGCCGCCGGAGGCCGGCAACGACGAGCCGAAATCCAACATGCAGAAGCCGGACTCGATCAGCCCCTCCATCAGCGCCCGCACTCCCGCGGCTGATCCCGCGGCGATGTCGTCCGCGTGACGGGCGCAGTGCCACGCCGCGCGCCGTCCACGTGCCGCGATCTCGGCGTCATACGGCTCATCCCACAGCAGGCGCCCCAGCTCCCAATCGGCCGAGGAGGTAAGCTTGGCCAGCATATCGCCCACGCCGGCCGCGATCATCGGCCGCGGGGCCGCGCACAGGGTCGGCAGGTCGGCGAAGACCGCCAGCGGGCCGTGCCCTGGCACCGTTATCTTGACGCCATCGATCACCATCGGCGAACCGTCGGCGGTGAAGCCGTCCACTGAGGGCGCAGTGGGCAGCGAGATAAACCCCGTCCGCGTGCGATGGCTGACAAACCGGGTGATGTCGGTAATCGTGCCAGATCCGACCGCCAGGTAGGTCCGCTCGACGCGGTCGATCCCCAGCAGAACCTGGAAAACGGAGCGCGCGTCCGCGATGATCTCGTCACCTTTCAGCAACACGGTCAGGACGTCGTGGCCGTGTGCGCGCAGCGCCGCGGCCACGGCCTCGCCCAGGGCCGCATAGGTGTTGCGATCGGCGACCAGCGTGAAGCGGCTGAGTTGATGGTCTTGGCAGTAGGCCAGCAGATGATCGACCGCCGCGGGGCCGATGTAGACGGGGAAATGGGTTGTCATGGTTATCCTCATTGGCTGTGTTGTTGCAGACGTTGATAGGCGGTCGCCCGCCCCTGTTTGCCGACTTCGACGATCACGCCCATGCCGCGCAGGCAATACGCCATCTTCTGGGCCAGCCCCCGCTGCCGCGCGGGGGCCAGCCAGCGCGGTTGGCCCAGCGCCGCGGCCAGGTCAGCCGTGGTGAAGGGCTCGGCCAGTTCGAGCGGGAGCAGAGCGGCCACGTCGGCCGGCGTCTCGAACAGCCGGCGGTCCACGACCTGGAGCAGTCGCCGCTCCTGGGTGACCCAGCCGCGCCGGCGCCAGGCGCGCGCCGGATCGTGGCGCCGCACCTCTTCCTCCTGGATCAACAGCAGTTCCAGGGAGAAGTTGGGGTGGGCGAGCAGGTGCGGGAAGCGCACCAGCTCGCGGAACAGCTCGATCAATGTGCCCCGTTTGGGAGACTTCCGGCGGCTCAACCGCGTCACGCCATCGTCTGCCAGCTTGACGATCCACTTTTCGGCAGCGATCGGATAGACGAGCCGCACCGGGTGGTCGACGACCAGCTTCTCCAGCTTGCGCTTGAGGGCCGAGAAGTTGCGCGTCTGGATCTCCACCAGCAGGTCGCCCCGCACGATGTCGATCACGGAGCCGTCCACCAGCGCCTCGAACTCGTCACCGGGTTGGGCGTACCACGCCTTGAGCGCGGCATGCAACGGTTTCTCGTTGAGCACGCCGACGCCGTTGCCGGTTTGGGATGCGGTTTCGAGCATGATATTTTCGTGTCAGATTCCCCGCCAGCACGTCACGCTGCATCCTTGAAGAACTCCAGCGCCTCCCGGGCCTCCCGGCGGACCACGTAAGCGCGATCCCAGTCGAAGTGTTCATCTTCGCCCAAGATGTGTAACAGCGTAGTGCGAAGCTGCTCGCGCTCGTCGGCAGTGAGATGGCCGTGTCTGGCCAGTTTGCCGTAGCTACGCACAGCCTTGGACCGGATGGCCGGGTTCGGGTCGGCCAGAGCGAGCTGCAACTGTTCGACAAACCCGTCCCGTAACTCGGCGGGGAGGCGTTCGGGGGGGATCACTTCGGCAAACTTGCCGATGGCGCGGGTGGCGGTATCGCGCAACTCCTGGTCGCTGGCTTGCGCGGCTCGGATGGCCAGCGGCGCAGCCCGCACGACCTCCGGCGATCGCACATGTCCCAGGGCGTACAAGATAAACGCCCGGCACGCCGCATCACACGCGTGTTCATAGCCGGCCATCAGCGGACCGATCGCTTCCTCGCCCATGCGACCCAGCGCCTGACCGAACGCCAACTGGGCCTTGACATCGCCGGCCTCCAGGCACTGCAGGAGCACCGGAATCACCTTCTTGCCGAACCCGGCCACCAGCGAGATCGCCTCATCCAGAACAGGCACAAGGTCGGGCCGATCCAGCGGGTCGATGTAGAAGATCGTCGAGACAATCTCCAGGATCGGCCCAGCTTCATCAGGCCCGATCTTGGACACCTCTTCCCTGGCCAGCGCCAGCCCGCGGCGCACCTCCTCAGGTTGTCTGCTCGCCATCAACTTCTCAATCGCACGATAGTCCTTGTCCGGCATGGTCATCCTCCTCGCATCTGATTGGAAACACGATACATTTCGAGCACAATTATACCACAAACCTGTTTCGGATCAAATGGAAGTTCACTCCCCCAACAGCTTGCGGCGATACAGTTCGTCGGAGCGGGTGTGAATGCGGGCCACGGCCGCGAGTGTCATGAAGTGCGGCCCGCCGAGCGCATAGGCGCCGATGAGCACCCGCGCCGTTTTCACCGCCATCGCCGTGATGTTCTCGACCTGTTGCGCCGACTGACCCAGCGCGATCAGGCCGTGATTTTGCATCAGAATGACCCTCGGCGCTTCACCGTGCTCGTCAAGGTGCCGATGGGCCAGCTCCTTCACCTTGCGCGCCAGCGGCAGGCCGGGGTCGGTGTACGGAACCACCACGGGCGCCGGCCCGCAGAGCACAATCTCATCAGGAAAGAGCCGCCCACTGACCGCAGTCTCGAACGCGGCCGAACAGGTCAGCGCGTTGATCGCGGTGGGATGGGTGTGAGCCACGAAGTTGACCCCCTCCAGGCTCAGGCAGATGGCGTGCAACACCGTCTCCACTGAGGGCTGCACGCCATCTGCAGGGGCCGCTCCCCGTCCGGTCAGGGGATCCACTTTGGCGTCACTCAGCCGCACCCTGATCTGCTCATCGGTCATGGCGGCGCTTTGGAGCATCTCCAGCACGCCGGGGAAGGAGACGCGCACGAAGCCGTTTGCGTCGATGGTGCGCAGTTCCGTGCCGCTGGCCTTCACCCAGAAGCTGTGCGGATCGGCGCGGGCCGAGGTATTGCCCTCGGCCAGAATGACGTAATCCAGGGCCGGATCGCCCAGGCGGTTGGACATCGTGATAAGCTGTTGCAGTGCAGCATCCATGAGGGTTCTCCTCTCGATTTCTTTGATCCAGGCTGACCTCTCCCCCAGCCCCTCCCCTACGAGGGGAGGGGGGTTAGGTCCGCCGTGCCAGCCCGGCCGAGCTCGCGCCGACGACCCGCTGGATCTCAGCCAGCCGTTCCGGCGTGTGCGCCTCGAAGCGCAGGGTGATCAGCGGCTCGGTGACCGAGGGCCGGACCAGCGCCCAGCCATCGGGCCAGGCGATCCGCACGCCGTCGAGCGTGCTCATCTCACAGCCAGGCGCATCCGCAAAGGCCGCGATCAGCTCCTGCACGATGGCCTCCGCGTCGCGAATCGGACACGGCAGGCGGATATCCGGGGTGACCGGATAGCGCGGCGCCGTGTCGACCAGGGCCGCCAGCCCCTGCACGGCAGCGGGGGCTGGCCCACATCCCACCTCAGCGATGACGTGTAACATCAAGAGCGTGGCGTACAGCCCATCGTCCCCGCCCAGCTCGCCGAAGAAGAAATGCCCGCTGATCTCGCCGCCCAGGATCGCGCCGCGCCGGAGCAACGTCGTCTTGATGAAGGCGTGCCCCGACTTCTCCATGACGGGCGTGCCGCCGGCCTGTCGCACGGCCTCGGGCACCACGCTGGAGCATTTGATGTCGTGGATGACTTCGCCCGGGCCGCGGCGCAGCAGATGCCGCGCGAAGAGCACGATGGTGCGATCGCTCTCCACGACCCTGCCCTGCTCATCCACGAAGATGACGCGGTCGCCATCTCCGTCGTAGGCCACGCCGAGGTCTGCACGGGCAGCCACGACCGTCTCACACAGCCGCGTCAGGTTGGCGGCCACGGCCGGGTTCGGGGCGCGGTTCGGGAAGCGGCCGTCCGGTTCGCAAAACAGCTCGACCACGTCGCAGCCGAGGGCGCGCAACACGCGCGGCGCGATCTGCGAGTAGCATCCGTTGCCGGCATCGACGACCGCCTTGAGCGGACGCGGCAGCGGCGAAAACCGGCCCAACAGATCTTCCTCATAGCGGTCGATTATGTCAACACGTTTGTGCGTGCCGAGACCCTCGACGAAATTCGCGTCGGCGATGCGTCGCGCCAGGCCCGCCAGCGCCTCCTCGGTGATCGGCCACGGTCCCAGGCTGATCTTGAAGCCGTTGTCGCCCGGCGGGTTGTGCGAGCCGGTGACCATGACCCCGCCGCGCGCGCCCAATGCGCGCAGCGCGAAGTAGAACGCCGGCGTGGGCACGATGCCCAGCTCCATCACCCGGCAGCCGGACCGCACCAACCCCTCGCACAACGCAGCCTTCAGCGCGACCGTGCTGGGTCGCACGTCGCCGCCCACGACGACCGCTTGCCCGGCCAGCTCGGCGCCCACCGCCCGGCCCAACGACGCGGCGAACGCGGGCGTCAGCTCCGAGCCGTAGCGCCCGCGGATGTCGCACGCCTTGAACACGCTCATCGGATCAGATATACCCCCGCTCGGCGCACGCGGCGCAAAAGCGCCGGTAGCGTTCGTCGTAACTCGCGGCCAGGCTGCTCCGGGGCGTCACGACCCGCTCAATCCGCACCATCGTCCGGGCCGCCGCGGCCAGGCTATCGAACCGCGCGCGGCTGGCCCCCGCTGCCGCCAGGATCGCCGCACCCATCGCCGCGCCGGTCTCAGCCGGCCGGACCAGCTTCCGGCCCAGCACGTCGGCGCGGATTTGCAGCCAGACGTCGCTGGCCGCGGCGCCACCCGCCACGCGGATCGCGCCGGCCACGGTCGCGCCCAGCCCCGCCAGCGTCTCGTAGGCCAGCCGCTCCACGTAGGCCACGCCCTCCAAATAGGCGGCGTACAGCACGGCCGGATCGCCCGCGCTTGTGGCCCGCCCCAGCCCAAACGGGACCAGGAACCCCTCCGCGTCCGCGCGGACGAACGGGAAGCGCTCGCCGCGCCGCGCCAGCGGGTATACGATGAGGTCGGTCGGGGAAAGCTGGGTGGCCTGGGCGTCCAGGCTGACCAGGTCCGCACCCGGAAAGCGCGTCGCCAGGATCTCGCCGCCCACGTTGCTGGCGCCGCCCGGCAACCAGTAGCCGTCGGGGTGGCGGTGGCTGTAGATGCGACCTTGAGGATCGCGGATCAGTTGGGCCGTGACCCCCTTGAGCACCAGCGTCGTGCCCAACGTGCTGTTCCAGTCGCCCGGGCTCACCGCGCCCGACGCGATCTGCGCGGCGCAGCCGTCGGTCATGCCCGCCACGACGAGCGTGCCGGCGCGCAGCCCGGTCATCTCTGCGGCCGCGGCCGCGGGCGTCACCTCCCCGATCACTGTGCCGGGTGCGACAACCTGCGGCAGCCTGTCCACGGGCAAGCCGAGCGCCGCGCCGATGAAGTCGGGCCAGCAGCCCGCCGGCCGATCCCCGGAAACGGGCGCCAGGTCGTAGCCGGTCTTGAGCGCGTTGCTGTAGTCGGTCACATCGTAGCGCCCGCTCAGACGCCCCGTTATGGTGTCTGCCGCGTGGGCGATGTAGCGGACACGCGCCAGGACATCGGGTCGGTGGCGGGCCAGCCAAAGCAGTTTGGCGAGAGCGAACGAGGCGTTGAAGCGGTACCCCAGGCGGGCGGCCAACTCGCTCCCTGCGGCCTGCACTTCGAGCGCCTCCTGCCCCGAGCGGCCGTCGTTGTACATCAGCGCGGGGACTAGCGGATCGCCGGCGTCGTCCAGCAGGCACAACGTGCCCGAAGTGGAGGTGACGCTCAGCGCCCGGATCGCATCGAGCGGCGTCTGGGTCGCGACCTGCCGCAGACAGGCGACAACGGCCGCCCACCAGCCGGCCGGATGCTGCTCGGCATGGCCGGGCGGGAGATCGGTCACGACCGTGCCGGCCGGGAAAGGCTGCGCGGCGCGCGCGAGAATCGCTGAACGCGGCCCGTCATCGTCCCATACGGCGCAGACCACGGCCCGGACCCCCTGGGTGCCGATATCGAGGCCCAGGTAGACGTCCCCAGGCGCGGATTCGGTCATGACGACGCCTGCGCGCTCACCTATGCTTGTTGCCATCTGCGATCAGCCCAGGAAGACTCGCTTCAGGTCGCCGATTTCCGCGTCGCCGATGGGCACATGCTCCCCCAGGAGCGCGGTCTCGATCAGCGACCGGGCGGTGAACTCGGCCACCTCCAGGCGGTCGAAGGCCTGCAAGATCGTGCGGCCGACGGTCAGGATGGCGTCGTTCTGGATCAGCAGCACCGGCGCAGCGTCCGACACCGCGTCGGCGATCTGCTGAGGATCGCGGAACTGGGCCCCGTAGGGCACCGTCGGGATATCGCGCAGCAGAATATAACTCTCGGGGATGGTCCGGGTGTCGAATTTCCGTTCGGCAATTGCATAGGCGGTCGCGTTGGGGGACTGCGCCGTGATGGCGCAATGGATCTCCGGGTGCGTGGCGTAGATGGCGCTGTGCAGCCGCACCGACCGGCTGGGCAGCTTGCCGCGCTCACGTTGGCCATTCTGAATCAGGACGATGTCTTCGATGTCGATGCTGCCCCGGTCCAGGCCCGTGGGGGTAATCAGGAAGCTCCGATCGTCGACCCGCGCCGAAACCACGCCTTCGGTACTGATCATCAAATAGCGGGCGCAGGCCCGATGCACGATTTCCACGACCTGCTGACGCAACTCGCGTTCGCGGCTGCTGTGCCCGGCCGGCGTGAACTCCGGCAACCGGTTGTGTTGCACGTCAAACGGCGCCAACTGCGCCTCGGTCAGGGTGTTGATCTGGCCCAACCCCTGCGCCTTCAGCAGCGTGCGCGCGCAGAAGTCGAGGGTCTCCAACCGCTGGTAGGCGGTGAGCAGGTCGTTGCCACCCGTGGCGATGCCGTGGTTCTCCAGCAAGACGACGTCGAAGCCCTGGGCAAAGGTGGCCGCGATGTTGGCGCCCAACTGCTCGCTGCCCGGCAACGCATACGGCGCATAGCCGACCGGCCCGCATACGCGCTGCGCCTGCGGGATGATGGCGGTGTTGGGAATCTTGCGGACGATGCTGAAGGAGACCAGCGCCGGCGCGTGCGCGTGCACGATGGCGTTCAGATCGGGGCGCCGGGCATAGATGGCGCGATGAAATGGGTATTCCGAGGAGGGCTTGTGCGGTCCCTCCACCACGCCATCGGCCCGCACGCGCATGATGTCCTTCGGCGTCAGGCGGCCTTTGTCCACGCCCGCGGGCGTGATCCAGATGCCGCCGTCCTCATCCTTGATCGACAGATTGCCGCCCGAGAGGGTGGTCATGCCGTTCTGATAGATACGGTTCATGATCGCGACCAGTTGGTCACGCGGGTGCAGCAGGTGAAATCGCATGATAATCCTCCAGGGCGGGTCGCCCAGTTGGCTCTTCCTTCGCATTCTCCCATTAGGCCGTTCCAGAAAAATAAGTGTCCCAATGTCGCCGGTTTCTCTGGGCATCTCAGGAGGTTCTGGGATGAGCATTTTTCTGGAACTATCTTAGTCCGGGATACGTCCTTACCCGCGCTGCGCAAGCACAGTTTTCTCGTACGTCCTGATCTCATCGATGTAAGCGACGTCCGGCGGGACCCCCTGAGTCAGGCAGTGGTAATCCCAAACCGCGCCCACCGGCATGCCTTTCAGCGCTTCCAGCAGCCTCACTCCTTTGTTGTTCTTTCCCAGCGGCCCAACGGAAAGCATAAGCCGCAGCGGACGGGGCGGGCAAGACGCGCTTGCTTTGAAGCCAACTTTGCTGGCACGCGCCACATACCCTCAGCGGGCAAAACCCGCTGTCGGCTTCATGCAATGTTGGGCGGCGTTCAATGCCATCACTCCCATCGGAATGTCTTTGCAGATATGGCAGTCCCCACCACCAGTAAGCAGACAAGTACAACTACTTCTGTCAGATGCTCGCTCCATGCTTCACCGGCCCACAACCCGCGTAGCAACGTTACAACATAGGTCAGGGGAATTAAACGGGC
>MNXL01000271.1 GCA_001871755.1 Anaerolineae bacterium CG2_30_64_16 | reverse complement strand
GAAGCTGCCTAGATGAAACCAGCTCCCTTTGATTATTACGCTCCCAAAACCCTGGCCGAGGCGCTGGACCGCGTGGCGCAACTCGGCTACTCGGCCAAAGTCCTGGCCGGCGGCCAAAGCCTGATCCCCGCGATGAACTATCGCCTGGCCCAGCCGGCCGCGCTGGTGGATCTGAACAACGTGGCCGAGCTGTTCTACGTCCGGCCCGCGGCCGACGGCGGCGTGACCATCGGCGCGATGATGCGCAACAGCGCGGTGGAGCACGATCCGCTGATCGCCGCCCGCGCGCCGCTGGTGGCCGAGGTGCTGCCCTACATTGCCTGGCCGCAGATCCGCAACCGCGGCACCTTCGGCGGGAACATCGCCCACGCCGATCCGGCCGGCCACCTGCCCGCCATCGCTGTCGTTCTGAACGGCCGCTGCCACGTCCGCAGCAGGCGGGCCGACCGCTGGCTGAGCTCCGACGACTTCTTCCTCGGCGCGTTCATGACCGCCCTGGCGCCGGACGAGCTGCTGGTCGAAGTGGCCCTGCCACCCATGCCTGCGCGCGGCGGCTGGAGCTACCGGCAGGCCGCCCGCCAGGCCGGCGCGGAGGCGATGGTCGGCGTGGCCGCGTTGGTGTCATTGGACGAGCGCGGGCGCTGCGCACAGGCGCGCATCGCTTATGTCAGCGTCGGCGAGATCCCGCAACTGGCGGCCGCGGCGGCCCAGACCCTGGTCGGCCAGCCACCCACGGCCGATGCCATCGCGGCCGCGGCCGCGGCTACGGCGGACGTAGACCCAGGCGAAGACATCCACGCCACCGCCGCCTATCGCCGTCACCTGGTGCGCACGCTGACGCGTCAGGCGCTCACCGAGGCGTTCGAGCGGGCGAGAAACGGGTATGCGGTATTAGGTATTGGGGATTCTCAGGGTCGCGCAGACCGCGCCAATACCCAATACCCAATACCCAATACCCAATACCTAAAGGCCCTTCCAATCACCGTCACCGTCAACGGCGTCCGCTATGAACGCGCGGTCGAGCCGCGGCTGCTGCTTAGCGACTTCATCCGCCACGAGCTGGGGCTGACCGGCACACACGTCGGCTGCGAGCACGGCGTCTGCGGATCGTGTACTGTATTGTTCGACGGCCAGCCGGTGCGCTCGTGCCTGACCTTTGCGGTGCAGGCGCACGGCCACGACGTCCGCACGGTGGAGGGGCTGGGGACGATTGACAAGCTGAGCCCGCTCCAGGAGGCGTTCCGCGACGCGCACGCGCTCCAGTGCGGCTTCTGCACGCCGGGCTTCCTGATAACGCTGACACCGTTCCTGGAGCAGAACCCGAACCCGACCGAGGAGCAAATCCGTCAGGCGATTTCGGGAAACTTGTGCCGCTGTACGGGGTATCAGCATATTGTCGAAGCCGTCAAACTTGCCGCGCAAAGGATGGCTGCTGGAGCCTAAACGCAAAACGGAAAATGAAAAATGGCTACCCAGATGACTACCGACAGACTGCCAGGCGACAAGACAACCCTGGAAGACCGTTCGCTGGCTCAGATCACCGCGATTCTGGCCGAGGTCTTCCAAGACAAGCCCTGTTCGTTCTATCTATTTGGATCAAGGGCCACGGGGACACATAGCCTTGTCTCCGATTTCGACATCGCCGTCCTGGCGGCCGACGACATCAGCCACGAGTTGAGCCTGGCCCGCGAACACCTGGAAGAATCGAACATCCCGTACATGGTAGATTTGGTGGACTTACAGGCTACATCATCGGAGTTTGCCAGTAGGGTTCAGCAGGAGGGCTTCGTCCTATGGAGAAACTGAAGGAACGACTGGACTCCTGTCAGCGCGCCCTGTCTACGCTGGACGAGGCATTGAATATGCCATTCAGCATCATCGTACGGGACGGCGCAATCCAACGCTTTGAATTCTCGTTTGAAGTCCTCTGGAAGGTATCCTCTCAATTTGTAGGGGCATTGCCATCACGTGCCTGGCACTTCCGAAAAGTGCCAGGCACGTTCGCCCCAGATTATTGAGAAGATACTCTGGAAGTTGCTCAAGGCATACCTGGAACAACACGAAGGCATCGTCTGCAACTCGCCCAAGAGCTGTTTCCGCGAAGCCCTACAGAACGGGTTGCTCTCCGCTGTCGATACGCAGACCTGTCTGGCAATGACCGACGACCGCAACCTGACGGCGCACACCTACATCGAGGCTCTGGCAAAACGCATCTACCGCAGACTACCGGCGTATCTCACTGTGATGCAGAGTTTGATGACCCAAATCCAAGCACGCGTTTAGCGCACATTCGAGGAAGCCATGCTGATCGGGATTTGCCCGACTTGTGGAAGTGACAAGATCAAAAAGCAGAATTAGGTATTAGGATATTGGGTATTGGGGAGCCGCAAAGCGACCGGTTCACTCCAATACCTAATACCCAATCCCCAATCCCTAATACCGGTTTACAAGGAGCGCAACATGCCGACCAAATACGTCGGTCAACGCATCAAACGCAACGAGGACCCACGCCTCCTCACCGGCCAGGCCCTCTTCGTGGACGACGTGCAGATTCCGGGGATGTTGCATGCGGGGTTCCTGCGCAGCGACTACGCCCACGCGCGCATCCGGGGCATCGACGCGTCGAAGGCGCGCCAGCGGCCGGGGGTGATCGCGGTCTACACCGCGGCCGACCTGGGCGACTTTTGGAAGCCGGGGCCGCTGCTCGTCCCCGCGCCGCACTCGATCCCCGACCTGATCTTCAACCAACGCACCCAGGTGCCGATGGCGCGGGACAAGGTGCGCCATGCCGGCGAAGCGCTGGCGTGCGTGATCGCCGAGAGCCGTTACATCGCCGAGGACGCGTACGCGGACATCGAAGTTGACCTGGAGCCGTTGGAGGCGGTGACCGACCTGGAAGCCGCGCTGGGGCCGGGCTCGCCCCTGCTCTACGAGGAGCTGGGCACCAACCTGGCTTCTTATGTCAAACAGGAAAAGGGCAACTATGCCGCGGCCCGTGCCCAGGCCGATGTGGTGCTCAAACGCCGTATCGTGGTAGATCGCGGCGCGGCGGCCGCGTTGGAGAACCGTGGCTACGTCTTCTCGTGGAATCCCAAGACCCAGGAGATGATCGTCTGGGCCACCTCCCAGGCGCCGATCGCGCTGCGTAACGTCATGGCCGGGCTGCTGGGCCTGTCGGAGAGCCAGGTGCGAGTGATCGCGCCGTTCGTGGGCGGCGGCTTCGGGCCAAAAATCATGGTAGCGCAGCCCGAGGAGCAGTTGCTGGCCTGGTCTACCCTCCGCCTGGGCCGGCCGATCAAGTGGATCGAAGACCGGCAGGAAAATTTCCTGGCGACCACCCAGGAGCGCATGCAGATCCACGACGCCGAGATCGCACTCACCCGAGACGGCCGCATCCTGGGCCTGCAGGACGTCTTCATCCACGACACCGGCGCGTACAACTCCTACGCGCTGACTGTGCCGCTCAACACGCAGACGCACACCATGGGGCCATACGAAATCCCCAACTTCCACACCGAGTACCGGGTCGTCTTCACCAACAAGATGATCGTTACCCCGGTGCGCGGCGCGGGGCGGCCGCAGGGGGTGTTCGTCATGGAGCGAATGATGGACCTGGCCGCGAAGGAGTTGGGGATGGACGTCACTGCGATCCGGGCGAAGAACCTGATCCAGCCCGATCAGTTCCCCTATCCCCAGGGCATCATCGGCCAGGATTTCACTGAACTGATCTACGACAGCGGCGACTATCCGGCCACGCTGGAAAAGGCCAAGGCGCTGATCGGCTACGACCAGTTCATCCGCGAGGAGCAGCCGCGGCTGCGCGCCGCGGGCAAGCTGGTAGGCATCGGCATCGTCTGCTTCACCGAAGGTACGGCCGTCGGCCCCTACGAAGGCGCACGGGTCACGGTGGAATCGAGCGGCCGGGTGAACGTCGCCACCGGCGTGGGCACGCAGGGGCAGGGCCACTTCACCTCGTTCGCCCAGATCGTCGCCGACCAGGTCGGGGTGAAGCCAACGGACGTGATCGTCACCACCGGCGACACGGAGAAGTTCCACTGGGGCACCGGGACCTTTGCCAGCCGCGGCGCCACGGTGGCAGGCAATGCGATCAACGCAGCGGCCGCGGGTGTACGGGCTAAGATCCTCAAGCTGGCCAGCAAACTGCTCGAAACCCCCGAGCAGGAGCTGGAGATCGTGGATGGCATGGTGCGGGTCGCCGACATCCCTGAGAAAGGGATCAGCCTGGGCGAACTGGCCATCAAGGCCAACCCGATGCGCGGGTCGGTCGAGCCGGGCACCGAGCCAGGGCTGGAGTCCACGCAGTACTTCGGCCCCAAGTACGGCGCGACGGCCGCGGGCACGGTGGCCATGATCGTGGAGGTGGACCCGGATACCCTGCTGGTCGAGATCAAGAAGTACATCATCGCCCACGACTGCGGCACGGTCCTGAACCCGTTGATCGTGGATGGCCAGATCCACGGCGGGGTCTCGATGGGCATCGGCCAGTCATTCTACGAGAAGCTGGCCTATGACACGAACGGCCAACTGCTCAACGCCAACCTGGGTGACTACCTGCTGCCCCGCGCCACCGACATGCCGCCCATCGAGATCGGCCACCTGAATACGCCCTCACCGCTCAACCCGATGGGCACGAAAGGGGTTGGTGAGGCGGGGGCCATCCCCACGCCGGCCTGTTTCGTCCAGGCGGTGGAAAACGCCCTGGCCGGCCTCGGCGTAGAGATCATGGAGGCGCCGCTGAGTCCGAGGCGATTGTTTGAGTTGGTGCATGGGTGACGGGTATTAGATATTGGATATTAGGTATTTGGCGAGCATCGCCACCTGAAGTCCAATACCCAATACCTAATACCCAATATCTGTTATCTCCCCAAAAGGACAATGTACATGAAACTCGAAGGTGAACACATTTTCCACGGTCCACGCCAGGCGGTTTGGGAGCTGATCCGCGATCCAGACGCGCTCGCCAAGGCCCTGCCCGGCACAGAAACCCTCACCAGGCTCAGCGAGAACGAGTACGAGGGCACGATGCACGTCCGGATCGGCCCGATCGCGGGGGCGTTTTCCGGCCAGGTAACCATTTCCGACGAGATACCGCCCGAAAGCTGCACGCTGACTGCCGAGGGCAAAGGCGCGCAAGGCTTTGTCAAGGGTGTCGGCCGTCTCCAGTTGATTGACGAGGGAGACGACACAACCCTGATGAAGTATGACGGCGACATACAGATCGGCGGCAAGCTCGCCAGCGTGGGTCAGCGCTCGCTTGATACCGTCAGCAAGAGCATGATCCGCCAGGGATTGGAGTCGCTGAACGGCGCCTTGCAGGCCCGCCTGAGTGCGGCAACCACCGGCGAGGAAGTGGCGTACGTGCCACCCACCGAGGCCAGGTTTGCCGCGGCCGTTGTCAAGGACATGGCCGGCGAGCTGCTCTCCTCGCCGCAGGCGATCTGGGCCGTTGCGGCCATCGGCGCCGCCCTGGCACTACTGATCGGTTATCTGCTGGGCAGAAGGGGCCGACGGTAGCACCGCGGCCTACCGCGGACCAAGCCGCACGGGCGCTTCCCTTCCCGATCGGCGGTCCGGTTCTTGCAGAAGGAGGTAGCCCTATCGCCTGGAAACGATACCGGCCGACTTCGGCGCCGCCGACTTCGGCGCCTTATTGACAAACTGCTTGAAGTTCTGTACAATTCAGGCCGCGTCAGGCGGAGGGGAGTGCAGACGCGCGTCGCCACCACCGCGGCTCACGTTGCAAACCACAAGATGCGCACGCGGCTCCCAAGCACAATCCAAGGAGAAGAAGAGGAGGATTGCAATGAGAATCAGGCTTCTGGGAAGGATCGTCGTCTTCGTTGTACTGGCCACGCTGCTTGTCGGCTGCGCGCCGACACAGCCCACACCCGCGCCGACAGCCGTACCCCAGGCTCAGCCGGCGCCGACAGCAGTGCCGACACAAGCCCCCGAAAAGGCCCCCGCCGCTGAGGCAAAAGCGGCTACCCTGGTGATCGAGCATTTCAGCATCATCGAGGGGACGACCTGGTCGGGCGCCCACGATCGCGCGGGCAAGCGGATCGCCGAGAAGTACCCCAATGTGGAATACGTCTACCGAGAGGAAGTAGGACCTGATGCCGCAGTGCCCTACGCCGAGCAGTTGATCGCCGACGGCGCGAATATCGTCGTGGGTAACGCCGAGTTCATGGGGTTGCCCTTGAAGGATATCGCCGACAAGTATCCGGACGTCTACTTTGCGTCCATCATTGCCAGCGATCTGACCACCAAGCGGAACTTCATCCGGCTCTTCCCCAAGCAATACCAGGCGCTGTACCTGGAAGGGCTGATCGCTGGGGCGTTGACAAAGACGGGCAATATCGGTGTCGTCTCGGCATTCCCCTCCGTCCAGGTGATCCGGCGGCAGGCCGGGTTCACGTTGGGCGTGCAGGATGCCGCCAGGCTGCTGGGCAAGGACATCAAGATCTACGTCAAGTACGCGGGTGACTGGTATCTGCCCCAGGAGGAACGCGACATCGCCGCGACCCTGGTGGATCAGTACAAGGTTGACGTCATCACGCAACAGACCGACTCCGGATCGCCCCTGGATGTGGCCCAAGAGAAGGGTGTCTGGTTCGTCGGCAAGGACATGGACATCGTCGGCTTCTACGGCTGGTCGAGCACAGATACCGTGGCCGTGTCGTTCGACACGCGGTGGGAAGTGCTCTACGACAGGATCGTCCAGGAGTGGTTGGCGGGCGAAAAGAACCCAGAGACGGTGCTGTACCTGGGCATGGAATCCACGATGACCCTGGCCGACGGCACCGTGGAGCCGACCGTTGACATCATGAACAACAAGAAGGTGGGTGTCGACGCCATCAGCCCGAAGGCCCTCCCCTTGATCCCGAAGGAGATCGTGGATCTGGTGGCGCAACGCCGCGACCAGATGATGAAGGGTGAGTGGGATCCGTTCACCGAGCACGAGTTTGTGAGCAACGGAACCGGCCTGGCTCTGGAGGGCTTGCCGATCCCGGCCGCCGGGACGGTGGTCAAGCCGGCCGGTGAAGCGCCAACGGCCGAGTGGCTGCTCTCCAAGTTCAACTTCGACCTGGCTGGCACAGAGATCCTGGAATAAACCCAGGATCGGCAATCTCCAACGAGGGTGGTTGATGCTACATAGCTGCTAGACCCAGACGGCTTGAGGCTCTCACTCATCGAGGGACAACTTCGACGGGTGGGGGCCTCATTGCTATTTGGCAGGGTTTTGGTGACGGCCGAACAGCCGGGCGTCAAGGGCACACCTTCTGCAACGCACCGCAAGAAGAGCGACAAATGCAAAAAGGACTTCTGGCAGGGATAAAACACGGGGAGGCCGCCTTAGAGACGCGAGGCATCACCAAAAGATTTCCGGGGGTTCTCGCGAATGACCGCATAGACTTTGAGATGAAGGCCGGTGAGATCCACGCCATCCTCGGGGAGAACGGGGCGGGGAAAACCACCTTGATGAATATCTTGTTCGGGCTGTATCAGCCGGACGAGGGCGAGATCTACATCGGCGGCAAACCAGTCAAACTCAGGTCCCCGCTGGATGCCATCGACCTGGGGATCGGCATGGTGCACCAAAACCGAAAGCTGGTGTCCGCACACACGGTGCTCGAAAACATCATCCTGGGGCACCCGAATGCGGGGCGCATCCTGAATCTCAGAAGAACGGCAAAGGAGATCGAGGAACTCTGCGCGCGCTACGGCTTCAAGCTCGATTTGAATGCGAAAGTATGGCAGCTCTCCGAAGGCGAGAAACAGGTCGTGGAGATCCTCAAGGCCCTCTATCGCGGGGCGAAGATCTTAATCCTCGATGAGCCGACTTCGGCGCTGGCGCCCCCCGAAACGAAGAAACTTCTGGCCTCGATTCAGGCCATGGCCAGAGACGATCTGGCCATCGTGCCGTTCATCACCCATAAACTCCCCGTCGTCCTGGCAATCAGCAATCGGGTGACGGTGCTGCGCGGGGGCAGAGTCACGGCGCGCCTGGAGACGGCACACGCCACGGAGAAGGGCCTGGCGAAAGAGATGGTCGGACGAGAAGTCATCTTCAAGATAGAGCGAGCACAGGTGACGCGCGGAAAACCCATTCTCCAGGTCGAGAATCTCTCTGCGCTGGGCAACAAAGGTTTCCTGGCGCTGAAGGGCGTTTCGTTCTCCGTTCACGAAGGTGAGATCCTGGGCATCGCGGGGGTCTCGGGAAACGGGCAGTACGAATTGGCCGAAGTCCTGGCTGGCCTGCGCAAGGCCGCCGGGGGCCGGGTGCTGCTGGACGAGAATGACATCACCCATGCCGGCAGCCTGGCCCGTTGGCGGCATGGCATGGGGTATGTGCCCTCGGAACGCGTGGATGTGGGTTCAATCGGTGATTTCTCCCTGGTCGAAAACGTCACGATGAACTTCTACTTTGACGAGCGTTACACCCGCCGGGGATTCATCGACTACAGAAACTTAGGCAAGCTGACAGAAGAGCTCATCGCCGAGTACAATGTGGCCGCGCCGGGGCCGGACACGCCAGCCTGTAGCCTTTCGGGGGGCAACTTGCAGAAAATCATCCTGGCCCGGGTGCTCTCCCGCAAACCGCGGCTGCTGATCGCCAATCTGCCCACGCAGGGGCTCGATGTGGGAGCGACGGAGTTCGTCCGCAACAAGCTCATGGCCGCGAAGAAAGCAGGGGCCGGCATTCTCCTGATCTCCGAGGACCTCGACGAAATCCTGGCGTTGAGCGATCGGATCGCGCCCATCTACGAGGGGGAGTTCATGGGCCTCCTTGCTGCCGAGCAGACCCCGCGCGAGCGTGTGGGCGCCATGATGGCCGGTGTCCGGCCGGAGGAACCAAAGCCATGAGGATCGGCCCCTACGCAGTCAAGCTACGCAAACGGACGGCGCTGGCCGGCTGGCAGGCGGCGATCATCTCGGTCCTGGCAATCGTCGTTGCCCTCGCGCTGTTCAGCCTCATCTTCATCCTGGCCGGGGTCAATCCCCTGGTGGCGTATCGGGAGATCTTCTCCTACGCGTTCGTCAACCGTTTTGGCCTGCCCCTGACGATCAACCGATTCATCTTCCTGCTGCTGTGCACCTGCGCATTCATCCTCCCCTTCCGGGCAGGACTCTGGAACATCGGGATGGCCGGCCAGCTTTACGTCGGCGCGCTAAGCGCCTTCGCCGTTCTGTTGGCTTTCGGCGCAAAGGCCTCGCGCAGTATGGAGCTGAACCCGACGCTTGTGATCCCGCTGATGGTGCTGGCAGCCGCGTTGGGCAGCGCGGCGCTGGGCGCGGTGGCCGGGTTTCTGAAGGGACGGTTCGACGTCAATGAGATTGTCGTGACGATGATGTTGAACTTCATCGCGTACTGGTTAGTGGCCCGGATGATCAAGGAGGGCGGCATCTTCATGAATCCCGGGGGCCGCGGAGAGAGCTTCGAGATGCCGCCTTCGGTGTATGCGCCGTTCATTGCTGGCACCCCCTTTACGATCATCCTCGCCCTGGGCGTGGCCGCGCTGCTCTACCTGCTGTTGGCTAAGACCCGCCTCGGGTATGAGATCCGGGCCTACGGGAAAAGCCCGGCGGCCGCAAGATACGCCGGTGTCAGCCCCGTCAAGATCCCGTTCGTGGTGTTTGTCATCGGGGGGGCGTTGGCCGGGTGGGCCGGCTACCACTATTTCGCCGCCGTGCCCGGGGTGTACAAGATCTCTCGCAACTACGGGTATTTCGGTGACCTGGCCTTCTATGGCATCATCTGTGGCCTGATCTCCCAGGGTAACCCGCTGGCCGCGATCCCAGTGGCGCTGCTGTTTGGCGGGTTGTCCATCGGTGGCAGATTCATCCAGGGTCAGTTCAACATGAGCTTTGGCGTGGACTATGCCCTGCTCGGCGTACTGATGATTACGCTCGTCGCTTTTCAGTTCTTCTATCGCTATCAGCTTGTCCTGAGCCCTGTCCTGAGCCCAGCCTGTCCTGAGCCCCGCCGAAGGGTCGAAGGGCCGTCGAAGGGATCGTGTGGACAAAAACCGGGAAGGAGCTAGTAGATGTTCGAGTTTCTCGCCAGAAGCCTTGAAGCCTCGACGATCTTCACCCTTGCCGCGCTGGGCGAACTGGTCGGCCAGCGCTCAGGAATCCTGAACGTGGGGGTCGAGGGGGTGATGCTTTTCGGCGCCACCCTGGGCTTCATCGCCGCCCAAGTCACCGGGAGCTTCCTGATCGGCTTCCTGGTGGGAATTCTGATCGGCGGCTTGCTCGGCCTGCTGCATGGCTTCTTCTCCATCACTCTGGGGGGCGATCAGGTTGTGAGCGGCATGGGGATCTGGATCTTCGGCTTCGGCCTCACCACCTATATCGGCAACCCCTTCACAGGGCCTCTGGGGATGGGGCGAATCCCCAAGCTCTGGGGGGTGTCCCCGTTCTTCTATCTCAGCATCATGCTGATCGTGCTGACGCGGTTTGTACTGACCAGGACCAGCCTGGGGCTCAAGATCAGATCGGTGGGAGAGAATCCCGCGGTCGCAGAAGTGTCGGGCGTCAACGTCACCAAGATTCGCTATCTGTGTGTGACCGTCAGCGGAATGCTGATGGGGTTTGCGGGTGCGGTCTACTCGTTGGATTACAACCCGGTCTGGAACTACAACTTCCTCATGGGTTGGGGGTTCATTGCGCTGGCCCTGGTCTTCTTCTCCATGTGGAATCCCTTGATCCTGCTCGGTGGCTCCTTGCTGTTTGGCGCCCTGTGGCAACTCTCTCTCAATCCCCAACTGGTGCTCCCAGGGGTGCTGTCCCGCTACGTGTGGAGGATGGCGCCCTTTGCGATCACCGTGGTGGTGTTGATGCTGATGTCCACCAGGTGGTTTCGGCGCCGCTGGGGAGCCGCCAAACCGGAAGCGCTCGCCAGGCCCTACGCCAAGGAGTGAAATCTGTGCGACCATTTGACTACATCATCCCAAAGGACCATGCTGAGGCCAGCGCTTTGCTGGCCGAAGGGAGTGGCGCCGCACGGGCCTTTCAGGGCGGTACCGATCTACTGATCCGAGTGCGCGGCGGGTTCATCCGCCCAGAGCGAGTCGTCGATCTTAAGAGCTTGCCCGGAATGCAAGAGATCCGCCTGGGCAAAGATGGCTGGCTGGTGATCGGCGCGGCCTGCACCATGAACCAGGTGGCCATCCATCCCTTGGTGCGCGAGCGCTACGATCTGCTCGCCCAGGGAACTGCGTCGGTTGCATCGTACCAGCTTCGCAATCGGGCCACCATCGGCGGCAATTGCTGCAACGCCAGCCCCGCGGCCGACACCGCCCCCCCGCTCTTCTGCCTGGACACCATCGTCGAGCTCTACGGACCGGGCGGCGTGCGCCGCCTGCCGATCGCCGACTTCTACGTCGGCCCAGGGCGTACGGCCTTGCAGCGCGGTGAATTCCTCACCAGTATCCATCTGCCCCCGTCACCTACCGGCGCACAAGGCGTCTACAATAAATTAGGACGTACAAAAGTCGGGGACATCGCCGTGATGAGTGTGGCGGTCTACGCGTGGCCCGCGGCCACGCAGTCCGGGTTGACGTGGCGGATCGCGCTCGGCGCGGTTGGCCCGACCCCCCTCCGGGCGCCCGAGGCCGAGACCGCGCTGGCGGCCGATATTTCGCCGGCCGGGGTGGTGGCCGCGGCCCAACTTGCCGCCGGCGCATCCCGGCCGATTGACGACATCCGTGCCAGCGCCGCTTATCGCCGGGACATGGTGCGCGTGCTGGCCCGCCGCGGCATCGAGAAAGTGTTAGACCTGACAGGTTTGCGAGACCTGTCAGGTCTGGGAGGTGCGGCGTGAACCACACCATCCACTTCAAAGTCAACGGTGAACGTTACGATCTGAGTGTCCCGGGCCACCATACATTGTTGCAGGTGCTGCGCGAGCAGTTGGTCCTCACCGGGACCAAGAACGGCTGCGAGGCCGGCGAATGCGGCGCCTGTGCTGTGTTGATGAACGGCGAACCGGTGAACTCGTGTATGGTGCTGGCGGCCGAGGCTGACGGCGCCGAAATCGTCACGATCGAAGGGCTGGCCCACGACAGTCAGCTCGATCCACTCCAGGATGCCTTCATCGAGGCGGGCGCCATCCAGTGTGGCTTCTGCACTCCCGGTGTCCTGGTCAACGCGCGGGCCCTGTTGAACCGCAACTCCGACCCCTCGGAGCCCGAAATCCGCGAGGCCTTAGTCGGCAACCTCTGTCGTTGCACGGGTTACATCCGCATCATCGAAGCGGTGAAGATGGCAGCCCGAGCCGGCAAGGAGGTGGCAGGATGAGTCAGGAGTCAGGAGTCAGGAGTCAGGAGTCCGAAATCCGAAATCCGAAATCTGCGAAACACTCCATTATCGGCGCCAGCCCCCACCGCATCGAAGGCCGGGCCAAGGTCACTGGTGCGGCGACCTACGTGGATGATTTGCAGTTTGGCCCTAACTTGCTGTGTGGCGCGCTCAAGCGTAGCCCCATCCCCCACGGCATCATCAAGAGCATCGATGTCAGCCGGGCCAGGGCGCTGCCGGGCGTGCGCGTCGTTGTCACGGGGCAGGATTTTCCGGGCTTCACCGGGCTCTACCTGAAGGACCGGCGCATCTTCGCGCTGGATCGCGTCCGGTTCGTCGGTGAGCCGGTGGCGGCCGTGGCCGCCGATTCCCCCGAGATCGCGGCGCAAGCGCTCGAGTTGATCGACGTGGACTACGAGCCGCTGCCCGGCGTCTTCGACCCGGAGTTCGGCGCCAGCCCCGAAGCGCCGCTCGTGCACCCCGACCTGGGCCAGTATGAATGCGTGCCCTTCATCTTCCCGCAGCCCGGCACCAACATCTCCAACTGGTTCAAGGTCCGCAAAGGGGACATGGCGCAGGGGTGGGCCGAGGCCGACCTGGTCTACGAGCACAGGTACCGCGTGCCGCACGTCCAGCACGTGCCGCTGGAGACCCACGTCTGCGTCGCCCAGCAGGACGTCAACGGCAAGATCACCCTCTGGTCATCCAGCCAGTCACCGTTCGCCCAGCGCAACCTGATCGCCCAGGCGCTGCACATCAACCACAGCAAGTTGCGGGTCATCACGCCGTATGTGGGTGGCGGGTTCGGCTCGAAGGCGGGCGTGAGCATGGAAGGCGCGGCCGTCGGCCTGGCGATGCACGCCAAGGGCCGGCCCGTCAAGCTGCGGATGACGCGCGAGGAGGAGTTCTACACCACCTTTGTCCGCCAGGGGCTGGTCGCCCACGTCAAGATGGGGATGACGCAGGACGGCCGGATCACGGCCATGGAGAATCGGTTCTATTGGGACGGCGGCGCCAGCACAGAGTATGGTGTCAACATCACCCGGGCGGCCGGCTATAGCGGCACCGGCCCGTATTTCGTCCCCAACATCCACGTGGACAGCTACTGCGTCTACACCAACCACCCCATCGGCGGGCCGATGCGCGGCTTCGGCATGGCCGAGATGCACTTCGGCATCGAGCAACACATCGACCAGATGGCCCATCAACTGGGCCTCGACCCCGTCCAGGTGCGGCTGAAGAACTGCCTGAAGGAGGGCGATGAGACACTGACCGGCATGATCATGCACCCGACCGGGCTCAGCGAGTGCATCCGCAAGGCAGCCGAGGCCATTCGCTGGGATGAGCCTCAAACCCTGCCATCCGGGCCACACAAGACCCGCGGCAAGGGACTGGCGTGCATGTGGAAAGCGCCAG
>MNXL01000270.1:11111-13228 GCA_001871755.1 Anaerolineae bacterium CG2_30_64_16 | reverse complement strand
CACTTCGCTTGTCCAAGAAATGTATCTTCATGGGCCAATGTGACGTCTCTGAGGCTAGAAAAGTGCCTGGCACCTGCTTTGACAAGTCACGGGCTGCATTATAGCATCGCCGCGGGACCTGTGCCAATTGCGCAGGAAGCCAGGTGCTGCTACAATCAGGGCATGTTCGTGTGTGGAGTGAGAAAGGAGCCTTCATGAAACTCGCGGCGTTCGATCTGGAAATCGCGAAACAGGCGCCGGCCGATGCAGGCGATCTGCGGCGGTTCGCACCGCTGGGAATCACCTGTGCGGCCGTGGCATTCGCTGACACCGCCGAGCCGACCTTCTGGCAGGGTGTCCCACAACTGACGCGGCCGGAGTGTCAGGACATGGTGCGGGAGTTGCAAGAGTTCGTTCGGTCCGGGTATACGCTGGTGACCTGGAACGGCTGCGCCTTCGATTTTTGGGTGCTGGCCCAGGAGTCGGGCATGATCGAGGAGTGCGGCACGCTGGCGCTCAACCACGTCGATCTGATGCTGATGGTGACTTTTACGAAGGGCTACTACCTGGGACTGGACCGGGCGTTGCAGGGCGCCGGACTGGCTGGCAAGGTGAAGGCGGTCACGTTGCGGGACGGCGCCCGGATCACCGACATGTCCGGGGTCAGGGCGCCGGAGCTGTGGGCGGCCGGCGAACACGCGGCCGTGCTCGCCTATCTGCGCGGGGACGTCGCAGGGTTGCTGAAACTGGCCGAAACCGTTCAGCGCAAACGCACGCTGAGCTGGCTGAGCAATCGCGGCACGCCCCAGAGCATCGCCGTGAAGCAGCTTCTGCCGGTCACCGCGTGTTTCGACATCCCTGAACCGGACGTCTCCTGGATGAGCAACCCGCCCACGCGCCAGCAGTTCGTGGATTGGATACCCGGGTGGGAGAAGCTCGTCTGATGCCGGGGACTTCTCGTGAAACGTAGAACGCAAATCGCAAATCGCAAATCGCAGATCGCAAATCGCAGATCGCAGATCGCAAATCGCAGATCGCAGAGCGCAGATCGCAAATCGCAGATCGCAGAGCGCAGATCGCAAATCGTAGATCGCAGAGCGCAGATCGCAGAGCGCAGATCGCAAATCGTAGATCGCAAATCACAAATCACAAATCGCAAATCGCAATCGGTGGGTTTTGGGAGGGCATGGTGAGTGATCGTCTGTTGAGCGGAAAGCGCGTCTTGCTCGGCGTGACCGGCGGCATCGCGGCGTACAAGGCCGCGGACCTGTGCAGCAAGCTGGTCCAGGCCGGCGCGGGGGTGGACGTGATCATGACCGAGGCGGCCACGCGCTTCGTCGCGCCGTTGACCTTCAGCGCACTGACCGGCCGGCCCGCGCGCGTGGACATGTGGATCGTGCCCGGCGGTGACCCGATCCCGCACGTGCAGATGGCCGCGGCCGCGGACCTGGTGATCGTCGCGCCGCTGAGTGCGAACACGCTGGCCAGGCTCGCGTTGGGGCTGGCCGATAACTTGCTCACCGCGACGCTGTTGGCGACCGAAGCGCCGTGGGTGCTGGCGCCGGCCATGGAATCGCACATGTGGAGCAACCCGGTAACCCAGGCGCACGCGCAAACCCTGCGCGACCGCGGAGCGGTGCAGGTGGGGCCGGGCGTCGGCCGGCTGGCGTCGGGGGCGTTGGGCGCGGGCCGGATGGCCGAGCCCGCCGAGATCCTGGCCGCGGCCCGCGGTGTGCTGGCGCGCGGTGGCCCACTGGCCGGCCGGCGGGTGGTGGTGACCGCGGGTGGCACGCAGGAGCCGCTCGATCCGGTCCGTTACATTACCAATGCGTCTTCCGGCAGGATGGGGGTCGCGCTGGCCGAGGCCGCCCGCAACCTGGGCGCAGACGTGACGTTGATCCACGCGCCGCTGGCCGTGCCCGCGCCCTACGGCGTCGAGAGCCTGCCGGTCCGCACCGCGGTCGAGATGTGCGACGCGGTCCTGGCGCGCCTGGCCGAGACCGACGTGCTGATCGGCGCGGCGGCCGTGGCCGACTTCCGGCCGGCTGACCCCGCAGCGCAGAAGATCAAGAAGACGCCGGGGCAGGAGACTCTCATTATCGAGCTGGTCCGCAACCCGGATATCCTGGCCGAGGTCG
>MNXL01000270.1:0-11093 GCA_001871755.1 Anaerolineae bacterium CG2_30_64_16 | reverse complement strand
CCGGCCGGCCCGCGGTCGTGATCGGCTTTGCGGCCGAGACGGAGAACCTGCTCGCCAACGCCGCGGCCAAGCTGGCCGCCAAACGACTCGACATAATCGTTGCCAACGACGTGACCGACCCTGGCAGCGGCTTCGGGGCCGACACCAACCGGGTCACGCTGCTCTACGCGGACGGCCGCGTGGACGCGTTGCCGCTGGCGAGCAAGGCCGAAGTGGCGGAGAGCGTGTTGGACGCGGTGGTCGCGGTAATAGCTGAATGCTGAATACCCAATACCCAATACCCAACAGCCAACATAGGATACTCGCCATGAACACCACCATCACCTCCGTCCCCGGCATCAAGGTCGGCCACGCGACCGATGCCGAGGGGTTGACCGGGTGCACGGTCGTGCTGTGCGAGGGGGGCGCGGTCGGCGGCGTGGACCAGCGCGGGGGCGCGCCCGGCACGCGTGAGACCGACCTGCTGCGACCCATGCACCTGGTCCAGAAGGCGCATGCGGTCGTGCTGGCCGGCGGAAGCGCGTTCGGGCTGGCCGCGGCCGACGGCGTCATGCGCTACCTGGCCGAGCGCGGGATCGGGTACAAGGCCGGCGCGGCGCGCGTCCCCATCGTCCCCGCGGCGATCCTGTTCGACCTGGCCCTGGGCAGCCCGTCCGCGTATCCCACGGCCGAGATGGGTTACGCGGCGTGCCTGGCCGCGACCGATGGGCCGGTCCCTGAGGGCAACGTTGGCGCGGGCACGGGGTGCAGCGTCGGCAAACTGCTCGGCCCGGGCCGCGCGACCAAGACCGGCATCGGGAGCGCCAGCGTGGACCTGGGCGGCGGGCTCGTCGTCGCCGCGCTGATCGCGGTCAACGCGTTCGGCGACGTGGTGGACGAGACCGGCGCGATCGTCGCCGGCACGCGGCCGTTGCGCGGGTCCGGGTTTGCTGACACGTTGGCCGTGCTACGTAGTTGGACCGGCAAACTGGCGCTGCGTGTGGCCGGCGCCACGGTGATCGGCGTGGTGGCGACCAACGCCCGCCTCAGCAAAGAGGCCGCCAACAAGGTCGCGCAGATGGCCCAAGATGGCCTGGCCCGCGCCATCCGGCCGGCCCACACCATGTTCGACGGCGACACCCTCTTTGCGCTGGCGACCGGCAAAGTTCGCGGCGACGTCAACCTGGTCGGCGCCTACGCGGCCGAGGTGACCGCGCTCGCGATCGTGCGCGCCGCGCGCACGGCCGTGGGGGCCGGTGGTCTGCCCGCGGGCGACGACGGCTGATTTTAGGATTTCGGATGCTTCGACTGGGCCCCTCGATGTACTCGGGAGGGACCTCAGCACAGGTTTCGGATTTTAGATTTGCGATTGCTGATTCTCGGTGGACGATGTCTGATGGCTGATCGCTGATGGCTGATCGCTGATCGCTGATGGCTGATGGCAGATGGCGGCTTGACGTCTGGCGGATAGGGGCTGATTCCTGACCCCTGACCCCTGACTCCTGTCTCCTGACTTCTGATTCCTGCTCCCTGGAGAACCATGACAGAAAAGATCTTGCTGGTGGATGACGAACCGACGCTGCTGGACACCCTCGCGTTCAACCTGCGCAACGTGGGCTATGAGGTGATCACCGCGGCGGATGGCGTAACCGCGTTGGAACAGGCCCGGGCCGAGAGCCCGGATCTGATCATCCTGGACCTCATGCTGCCAGAGCTGGACGGACTGACGGTGTGTCGCAGCCTGTGCCAGGTTTCCGAGACCCCCATCATGATGTTGACGGCCCGCACGGGCGAGCTGGACAAGATCGTCGGGTTGGAGAGCGGCGCGGATGACTACATGACCAAGCCGTTTAGCCTGGGTGAGCTCCAGGCGCGCATCCGGGCGCTGTTGCGCCGGGCCGGCCCCCGCCGGGCTGGCGACGAGCTCCGGTCGGGCGATCTCACGTTGAACCTGGTGAGCCGGCGGGCGTTTCTGGCCGATGAGGAGTTGGTCCTCAGCCCGAAGGAATTCAGCCTGCTGGCCGAGTTGATGCGACATCAGGGCGCGGTGCTCTCCCGAGATCTGCTGCTGACCCGCGTCTGGGGCTACGATTTCTTCGGCGACACCCGCACCGTGGACGTCCACGTGCGCTGGTTGCGCGAGAAGATCGAGGTCAACCCGTCGGAACCGGTCCGCATCATCACCGTGCGCGGGATCGGTTACCGGTTCGAGGGCTAGTGATCACTCATGGACACTCTCGACTATCTCCTGATCGGCCTGCTGATCCTGTGCCTGGTCGTGCTGTTCGGGCAGCGACGACAGGTTCGAGTGGCCGTGGCGCAGGCGCGGCGGGCGGCGTGGGCGCGAGCGGAGGCCGTGGCGGCTCAAGCTGAGGACGCGGCCACGTTGCAGCGCTGGCGCGCGTACCTGGATGGCCTGGGCGCGGCGACCGCCAACGGGTTGCTGCTCCTGGATGGGGACCGTCAGGTCGTCTGGGCCAATGGCGGCGCCTGGCAGATGTTCGCTGCGGCCGAGCCAGCGGTCGGCCACACCTTTATCAGCCTGGTGCACGACTACGAGCTCAACCAGGCCGTGCTCGACGCGACGGCCGGCAACCGGTCGATTGTGCGCCAGGCGGTCATCGACGGCCGTACGCTGCGTATATGGGTGGCGCCAGTAGGAGGAGCGCCTGGGGCCGCGGCCGTGGACGCACCCGCGGCGGCCGTCGCGCTGCCGGCCGCGAGCGAGCCGACAGGCGCGGCGATCGCAATCGAGGATGTCACCGAACTGCAGCGACTTGGCCGCGCCCGGCGGGATTTTGTCGCCAACATCTCCCACGAACTGCGCACCCCGTTGGCCAACATCGACCTGGCCGCGCAAACGTTGGGCAACGCCAGCGGGGATCCCGCGGTCACGCAGCGCATGTTGGAGCGGATCCAGAGCCAGGTGCAGGTGCTGAGCCAGCTCAGCGAAGAGATGATGGAGCTGGCTCAGATCGAGTCGGGGCAGGTGCTGCTGAAACTGCTCCCGACCGACCTGGAGCCACTGCTGCGTCGCAGCGTAGCCTCCTTGCTGCCGCAGTCGACCTTGAAGGGCCAGCACATCAGCGTGTTGGCGCCCGAGGGCTTGCGCGCGCTGATGGATGAGCAGCAGGTGGGCCGGGTCCTGAACAACCTGTTGCACAACGCGGTGAAATTCACGCCCGAGGGAGGTATTATCAGCGTCTACGCCGAGCGGCTGGATGGCGATGACGTGAAGGTCTGCGTCGCCGACACCGGTCCCGGCATCCCCACGGCAGAGCGGGCGCGCGTCTTCGAGCGCTTCTACAAACACGATCGCGCCCGCAGCAAAGGCGGCACGGGCCTGGGGTTGGCGATCGCCCGGCACATCGTCGAGGGTCACGGTGGGCGGATCTGGGTCGAGAGCGAGCCGGGCCAGGGCGCGACCTTCTGCTTCACCCTGCCGGTGGGGTGAAGTCGATCCGGGGATGTCTCATTACCAGACAGGCGTAGCATAGCCCCTTGTGGACGTCCTGGCGGGCATAGAAGCAATGCCGACCGGCACAAGGCCCTACGCTACGGCGTACGCTACGGCGATATGTCGGGTAATAAGAAGATTTCTTAACATTGTCTTTACAGGAATTTAACCCTCTGATAATTCAGCCTTAACCCTACGGGTGTATCCTCAGGTCTGTGCAAGGAGGCGCGATGCGAGTTCATGGTTGCACCGCGCCTTTTGTGTGCACGCGAACGCCAATCGCTGAGGATACCATCGTGCTCAGATTCCTGGATCGTCTCTGATGTTCCTTCGATCACCGTCCCTCATGAGGCATCTCATGCTCGGCTGCCTGCTGCTCGGTTTGGCCGGCGTGCTCAGCGGCTGCGCTGCGCGGCCGGCCGAGAGTGCGGCCGGGTCGGCCGCGCCGATCGGGACGATCGAGAACAAAGGCTCCGACACGCTGGTGAACCTGGCGCTGGCGTGGGCAGAACAGTATATGCAAATGCACCCCGAAGTGAGCATTTCGGTCACCGGCGGCGGGTCGGGCACGGGCATCGCGGCCATGATCAACAACACCGTGGACATCGCCAACGCCTCCCGCGAGATGAAGCCCGAGGAGATTACCGCGGCCGAGAAAAACGGGTTCACGCCGATCGAGTGGGTGGTTGCCCGCGACGCCATCGCAGTGGTCGTCAACCCGGCCAATCCCGTGGACGGGCTGACGTTGCAACAGATCTCCGACATCTACACGCGCAAGATCACCAACTGGCGCCAGGTGGGCGGGGAGGACCGGCCCATCGTGCTTCTTTCGCGTGAATCGAACTCCGGCACCTACGTTTACTTCCTGGAGAACGTGATCCGCGTGGGCCAAAAGGGGAACGAGGCGCTCTTTGCCCCTGACACCCTGCTGATGCCCTCGTCGGAGGGGATCAGCGCGGAGGTGCGCCAGAACCCCAACGCCATCGGCTACGACGGCCTGGGCTACGTGACCGCCGACCAGAAGATGGTGGCCGTGGCCGTCGACGCGAGCTCGCCTTACGTCTTGCCGTCTATCGCGACCGTCAACGACGGATCCTATCCTATCTCCAGACCGCTCTACATGTATACGCCGGGAGAACCCCAGGGGGTTGTGAAGACCTATCTGGACTGGGTGTTGGGCGAAGGACAGGTTCTGGTTGCGGAGTTGGGGTTTGTGCCGCTGAAGTAGGGATTGGGGATTGGGGATTGGGGATTGGGGATTGGGAGTTGGTAGATTGGGAGTCGGTAGATTGGTAGAGTGGGGATTGGCAGCATCGTGACCAAGTTACCGACATACCAATTTACCAATTTACCAATTTACCAATTTACCAACATACCAATTTACCAATTTACCAATTTACCAACATACTAATATACCAAGTTACCAATATACCCAATACCCAATACCCAATCCCTGCTACCCCCACAGGAAAGCCACGTGATGAGCAAAACAACTCCTACCTGCTGGACCGAATTCGCCGTCGAAGCCCTCGTCCGGGTGGCGGGCTTTTCGGCCATCGGTTTCGTGCTCCTCATCTTTCTGTTTTTGTTGCGGGAAGGCGTGCCGGCCTTCTTCGAGATCGCGCCGGGCAACCTGTTCGGGACGCGCTGGTATCCGACGTTCGATTTGTTCGGCACGCTGCCGCTGATCCTCGGGTCTGCCCTCATCACGGTCACCGCGATCGTCATCGCATTGCCGCTCGGGGTGGCGACCGCAGTCTTTGTGCGCGAGGTGGCGCCGGGCTGGGCGCGCGAGATCCTCAAGCCGATGATCGAGGTGCTGGCGGGCATCCCGTCGGTGGTGTTGGGCTTTTTCGGCATGACGCTGATCGCTCCGCTCGTCCGGCAGGTCTTCGGCGCGCCGACCGGGCTGACCGCGTTCACCGGCGCGCTGATCCTGGCCTACATGGCGCTGCCGACGCTGATCAGCGTGGCGGAGGACGCGCTGGACGCGGTGCCCAGAAGCTACCGCGACGCGGCCCTGGCCATGGGCGCGACGTCATGGCAGACGATCTGGCGGGTGGTGGCGCCGGCGGCGCGTTCCGGGATCGTGACCGCGGTGATGTTGGGCATGGGCCGCGCGATCGGCGAGACGATGGCGGTGATGATGGTGACCGGCAACGCGGCGCGTATGCCGGTGAGCCTCGACTCGCTTTTCCGGCCGGTCCGCACCATGACGGCTACCATCGCGGCCGAAATGGGCGAAGTGGCTGCCGGCAGCACCCACTATCACGCGCTGTTCGGGATCGGGATCATCCTGTTCGTGCTGACGTTCGTCATCAACCTGACTGCGGCCTCGGCGCTGTTCCAGAAGCGCCGGCGGGGAGGTCTGCGGTGATGCAAGAGATCAGTTCCCGGCGCTATGTGGTGCAGCGGATCGGTTTCGGCGTGCTGGTCCTGGCGGCGCTGCTCGTGGTCCTGCCGATCCTGTTGGTGGTCGGCGCCATCATCCTCAAGGGGATCGGCGCGATCAACTGGGAGTTCCTGACGACCATGCCGCGGGACGGGATGAAGGCGGGTGGCATTTTTCCGGCCATCGTCGGTACACTGCTGCTCACGCTGGGCGCCGCGCTGGCCGCGATCCCGTTCGGCGTGGGAGGGGCCATCTATCTGTCGGAATACGCCCGTGACACCTGGCTCACGCGGGCCATCCGGCTGGCCATCGTCAACCTGGCGGGGATCCCGTCGGTGGTGTACGGGCTGTTCGGGTTAGGCCTGTTCGTGCTTTTCCTGCGGTTCGGGACGTCGATCCTGGCCGGTTCCCTGACGCTGGCCATCATGACGCTGCCGATCATCATCAGTACGTCGGAGGAAGCGCTACGCGCCGTCCCGATGGAGTTCCGCACCGTCAGCGCCAGCCTGGGCGGCACGCGCTGGCAGGGGATCCGCAACATCGTGTTGCCGCAGGCCTTGCCCGGCATCATCACCGGGGTGATCCTGGGACTGCTGCGGGCAGGGGGCGAAACCGCGCCGATCCTGTTCACCGTGGCCGCTTTTTTCCTGCCGCGGCTGCCGCAATCTCCGTTTGACCAGACCATGGCGCTGCCATATCACCTCTACGTCATCAGCACCCAGGTGCCGGGGATGCCGCTCCAGGTGCAATACGGCACTGCGCTGGCGCTGCTGGCGCTGGTGTTGTCGCTGAACGTCGTCGCGACGGTGATCCGTAGCTACTTCAGGCGGCGCCGGCAGTGGTGAAGGGAGATTGCGGATTGTCGCCTGGCAGATGGCTGATGGCGCCACGCAATACGCAACACGCAACACGTTTGATGGAATGAAAGTCGATGCTAACTGAAATCGCGAACCCCAAAATCCGCATCGAGCACGTGAGCTACGCGTACGACGGCGAAGAGGTGCTGCGGGACGTGACGTTGGACGTGCCAGCGAACGCGGTGACCGCGTTTTTTGGCCCAGCCGGCGGCGGCAAGACGACCCTGCTGCGCCTGATCAACCGGCTCAACGACCTGGTGGAGGGCACGCACCTGACGGGGCAAATCCTGCTGGACGGGCAAGATGTCTACGCGACCGGGACGAACATCGCTCGACTGCGCCGCCGCGTGGGGATGGTTTTCGCGCTGCCGTTGCCGCTGCCCGGCACGGTCCGGGAAAACGTGCTCTACGGCCCCCGACTGGCCGGCGAACGGGATCGTTCGCGGCAGGAGGAGATCGTGGTGCGCAGCCTGCGGCAGGCAGCGTTGTGGGATGAGGTGAAGGACCGCCTGGACGGTCCGGCCAGCGCGCTGTCGGGCGGCCAGCAACAGCGGTTGTGCATTGCGCGCAGCCTGGCGCTGGAGCCCGAGGTGTTGCTGCTGGACGAGCCTACTTCAGGGCTGGATCCGATCTCCACGGCCAAGGTGGAGGAGTCCCTCCTGGAGCTGAAACAGCACTACACCATCATCATCGTTCCGCACAGCGTTCAGCAGGCCGCCCGCGTGGCTGATCACGCCGCGTTCTTCCTGATGGGGGCACTGATCGAATATCAACCTGGCAAGAGGATTTTCACCACGCCGCACGATAAACGGACCGAGGACTACGTCACCGGCCGGTTCGGATAAGGAATATGGGCAATATCACCGTCGAACACCTCAACTTCTATTACGGCAGCAAACAGGCGCTGTCGGATGTTTCTATTGAGATCCCGGAGCAACAGATCACCGCGCTGATCGGGCCGTCCGGCTGTGGCAAGTCTACCTTCTTGCGGTGTCTGAACCGGATGAACGACACGATCAAGGGCACGCGGATCGAAGGGCGCATCCTGCTGGACGGCCAGGACATTTACGCGTCTGGCGCGAATGTGGTAGACTTGCGCCGACGGGTCGGCATGGTGTTCCAGCGTCCCAATTTGTTCCCGCAGTCGGTCTTCGACAACGTGGCGTTCGGCCCGCGGGTGCTCGGGATGTATCGCAACGGCGACCTGGCGGACGCGGTCGAGGCGAGCCTGCGCGGCGCGGATTTGTGGGACGAAGTGAAAGACAAGTTGCGCCAGGACGCGCTCAGCTTCTCGTTGGGCCAGCAACAGCGGCTCTGCATCGCCCGCGTCATCGCGGTCAAGCCGCAGGTGATCCTGATGGACGAGCCATGCTCCGCGCTGGACCCGATCACGACCCTCAAGATCGAGGACCTGATGCGCGAACTGGCGCACGATTACACCATTGTCATCGTGACCCACAACATGCAACAGGCCGCCCGGGTGTCCGACATCACCGCCATGATGATGCTGGCTGACGCTCCGGTTGACGCTCCGGTTGATGCTTCGGTTGACGCGCCGGCCGGCCACCTCAAGACCGGCACCATCATCGAGGTTGGCGAGACCAAGCGCATCTTCACCCGTCCCACCGACCAGCGGACCGAGGACTACGTGACCGGGCGGTATGGGTGACGGGATGACAAGGTGACAGGGTGACACGGCGACACGGTGACAACCTGCCATCTGCCATCTGCCATCTGCCATCTGCCATCTGCCGAGCGATGAGCCGTCATCTGCCGAGCGATGAGCCGCCATCTGCCGAGCGATGAGCCGCCATCTGCCGAGCGATGAGCCGCCATCTGCCGGGCGATGAGCCGCCATCTGCCATTTGCTACTGGAGAAACTTATGACTGCAAGCGTGCGCATGCAATTCGAGAAACATCTGGGACAACTGAATGAGGACGTCCTGCAACTGGGCAGCCAGGCGCGGCAGGCGGTGGCTCGCGCGGTCGAGGTGCTGATCGCCGGCGACGTCGAAGCGGCGCGGCAGGTGATTGTCGATGATGAAGCCATCAACCGGCGGCGGTTCGAGATCGAACGCGAGTGTTATGCCCTGTTGGTCACCGAGCAGCCGATGGCCGGGGACATGCGCGTCATCGTCGCGGCGCTGATCGTCGTCACTGATCTGGAACGGATCGCCGATCACGGCAAAAAGATCGCCAAGATCTGTCTGCGGATGATGCAGGACCTCCGGCCGATTCCATTTGGTGACATCCCGCGGCTGAGCCAGATGGCGTTGGCGATGATGGATCGTGCCCTGCGCGCGTATGCGACGCGCGATCTGGTCGAGGCGGATGCCGTGTGCAAAGCGGATGACCAGGTGGACGCGCTCTACAAGCAGACCTTCAACGTGGTGCTCAGCCGGATGCTGGAGGACCCGCGCATGATTGGCCCCGGCACGCAACTCATCCAGGTGGCCCACGAGCTCGAACGGGTCGCCGACCGCGCCACCAACATCGGCGAGCGCGTGATCTATTCTGTGACGGGGGAGTTGGCCGAGCTGAACGTGTGAGGGCGGCAGCGCGGACTGCGTGCTGCATACTGCCCACCCCCACCGCGTCAGTCCTGCGCGAGCGGGAATCCAGCGACCTGGACGCCCGCTTGCGTGAGTGTGACTCGAATGCGAGTGTGACCCGAACACCGCAATGCGCTTAGTATACCACTGTGCCTGGCGAGGAACCCCGTGGATATTCTACTCACCCTGGCGTTGTTTGTACCGTTGCTCCTGATCCTCTGGGTGGCGAATCTGGCGGAGCGGAAGCGGGTCGAGACGCTTGTCGACTCGGCCCGCGAGCCGACCGGCGACTTGGTCCGTAAGTCGGCCAGCAACTCGGCGCGAGTCTTGTCGCTGATCGCGTACACGGCCCTGGTCGTGCTCTACGGGTTGGCCATGCTGTTTGGATTGCTGTTTCAGGGGTTGGGCTGGCTGGCGCAGAGTTCGGCGTCCGGTTTCGCTGTTTCACTGCAGACGCGCGGCCTGGACCCGGCCGCGTTGCCGGAAATGGGCATGGCGTTGTGGCTGCCCGCGCTGCTCGGCCTGATCCTGTTGCTGCCACCGGTGCGCCGATGGTTCGGCCACTGGATCTCAGGATTTGATTCGCGTAGCCCAGTGCACGCGGTCGCGCTCTCCTACATCTCGCTGATCCTGGTCAATCTGCTGTTCACGTTGGCTGTGGGTCTGGATACTCTGGCCGGGATGCTGGAGTCCGAAGCGGCCGCGGGGATCCAATTCAATCCGACTGGCGGCATTTGGGCCCAGGACGTTACGCTGGCGATCATGGCGGTGATCGGCGTGGGGTGGCTGGCGCGGCGGGGGTTGGGTTTGGCGTTAGCGCGTTTGGGGATCGTCGTGCCGACGTGGCGGCAAACGTTGGTCGGGCTGGGTGTCGGCCTGCTGATGGCGCCGGTGGCCCTGCTGGTGGAATTCCTGGCCGGTCTGGTCGGGTTCGGGGAAAACCCCGACGTGGCGCGGCTAACCGAGCAGATGATCGGCCCGCTGATGACCTCGGCGCCGGGAATCCTGACGCTGGGGCTGGCGGCCGCACTGGGCGAGGAGAGCATCTTTCGGGGCGCGTTGCAGCCACGCTTTGGCCTGATCCTGACGAGCCTGCTCTTCGCGCTGGTTCACAGCAACTACGGCTTGAGTTTCTCCACACTGCTCGTGTTCCTGATCGGACTGATCCTGGGCCTGCTGCGGCGCCGCTTCAACACCACCACTGCGATGTTGGCCCACGCCACCTACAACATGTCGCTGGGCGTCATCACGTTCCTGGGGCTGTTGCAGAACATGTAAGGTGCGACCGTTGCGGCGCCCTTCCTTATTTATCCCTCGACGGTCTTGATAGTCAGGGGTCAATTGCTGGTACGTCACGGGTGTGGTATACTCAGTGACGGGTAGTAGCCAGCCCGAGGCGTCGGCTACATGATTGGCGAGGTGTGTGCTATGTTGGACTTGATGACATCCCAAGAGATGACACTGGAGCTCGAGCGGGTCTTTACACCACCACAGACGGCCAGTCTGGTGAGGGTGCTGACCGTTCTGCGCGAACTGGAGGTTCAGCGCGCGGCGGATACTCAAGCACTCAAGCAGGGGCTGACAACGCTGATCGGAGAGGTGAGGCAGTTGGCACAAGCGCAACGGCACACCGATCGATCGGTGGGAGCGCTGACTGACGCGCAAAAGCAGACCGATCAGCGGGTTGCTGAGCTGGCCGTGGCCCAGAAGCAGACGACCCACGAGTTAGCCGAGATGTCCCGGCAGACCGATCAGCGCTTTGTCGAGATGGCCGAGGCACAGCGGCAGATGGCCCGCGAGATGGCGGAATCGTCCCGGCAGACCGATCAGCGCTTTGTCGAGATGGCCGAGGGGCA
>MNXL01000281.1 GCA_001871755.1 Anaerolineae bacterium CG2_30_64_16 | reverse complement strand
GGGAACTCACCGGCCACAGTTTCCATCGGATCCATGTAGCCGAAGGATGTGCCAAGGATCAGGTCGAAGCCCTTGCGAGCCAGGCTGCGGAAGATCTGCTCGGAGTCGGCGCCTTCCGGCACGTTCTCGATATAAGCCACGTGCACGTTGGGCACGTTCTGCTCGACATAGACCAGCCCCTCATAGTGGGCCTGGGACCAACCGCCGTCATCGTGCGGGCCGATCAACACCATGGCGACGTTGAATTTGTCCTTGACGACGTCTGGGATCTGGAAAGCGGCCTGGCCGGCGGCGGGCGCTGCCGTTGGTTCCGGCGCTGCGGTGGGCGCGGCGGCCGGGGCTTGAGTGGGCGCCGCTGCCGGGGCTGGCGTGGGGGCCGGCGCGCACGCGGCGATCACCATCGAGAGGACGATCAGCAGGGCGATTACGCCCCAGAACTTGCGAGACATGTTTGCCTCCTCCTTGTGAAAGACTGGAACGAAAGGTGTTCAGGGAAAGAACACGTTGACCGGTTTTGGTCTTGGGACCTCCTTTCCTTGCCAAACTGATATCCTACGTGGCCAGGGGTTCCAGGCGCGGCTCGATCAAGCGCGACCTGGTCGGCGGCACAAGCTCTTTGACACGGATCGCGGCCACCTGTGCGTGATCGTGTCGAGCCTGCTCGATCAGCTCAAGGTTGGCAGCGTACAGTTCAGGGTCGTCTTCGGGCAGGAAAACCAGGGTCGCCCCATTCGGAATGGACTCGGCAAGGGCAGGTTGCTCGATTAAGTACTTGACGAACTCTTCATAGAGCACGAGGTTCCTGTTCATCATCATTTTCTCTTCCATCATTGTGCCCCGATTTTAGCCCAAACTGCCCCGGATTGCAAATGACTGGCGTCATGTCTGCTCAACTTACGTCAGGTGTGGTATAATCGGCCAACCGTGTTTGGATACTGGGTATTGAATATTGGATTAATCCAGTATCCAATATCTAATACCCAATACCCAGCCTCCAGGAGGACATATGGAACTCAATGACATGGTACGCGCCGCGCGCGGGGATGCGCCAGCCGATCTGGTATTGCGCAATGTGCGATTGGTCAACGTCTACTCGGGCGAAATCTATCCCACCGATGTGGCGCTCCTCGGCTGGCGGGTGGTGGGGGTGGGCCCGGGGTACGCGGCCCGCCAGGAGATCGACCTGAAAGGCAGCTATCTGGCGCCCGGCTTGATCGACGGGCACGTCCACATCGAGAGCTCGATGGTCGGCGTGCGCCAGTTTGCCGAAGCAGTCGTCCCGCGCGGCGTGACGGCCGTGATCGCCGACCCACACGAGATCACCAACGTGTTGGGCCTGGACGGCATCCGCTACATGTTCGACCAGGCCAAGTACGGGCGGCTCAGCATGTTCGTGATGGTGCCATCTTGTGTGCCAGCGACCCACATGGCCACCGCCGGCGCCTATCTCGAAGCCAAGGACATCGCCTCGCTCCAGAATGACCCATGGGTGCTGGGGCTGGGCGAGATGATGAACTATCTCGGTGTGGTCCATGGGGACCAGGGCGTGCTCGACAAGATCGAGGCGTTCAAGACGCGCGTCCTGGACGGCCACGCGCCCGGGCTGACCGGCAAGGCGCTGAACGCCTATCTGGCGGCGGGCATCGGTTCCGATCACGAATGCACCACCGTGGAAGAGGCGTTGGAGAAGTTGCGGCTCGGCATGTACATCCTGGTCCGTGAGGCGACCAACGCGCACAACCTGGGCACCCTGCTGCCGCTGATCCAACCCGCCAACGCCCGGCGCATCTGTTTTTGCACCGACGACCGCCACCCGGCCGATCTGCTGGACAAGGGCGGGGTGGATTTTCTGGTGCGCAGCGCGCTCCGTTCGGGCGTGGATCTGGTGACGGCCATCCGCATGGCCACGCTAAATACCGCCGAATGGTTCCGCCTTTACGACCGCGGCGGCATCCGCCCCGGCAATCGCGCCGACCTGATCGTGTTCGACGATCCCGAGGCGTTCGACGTGCGCCTGGTGCTGCGCGGGGGGCAGATTGTCGCCGAAGACGGCGTGATGCTCCCCTTCGACCTGCCCGAGCGGCCGTCCTACCTGCGCGGTTCCATGAACATCAACTGGCACTCGGTGAATTTCACCATCCCGGCCGAAGGCCGGCGCGCCCACGTGATCGGCGTCCTCTCCGATCAACTGCTTACCGAGGACCGCATCCTCGAAATCCCGGTGGTCTCGGGGATGGCCGCGCCCGATATCGAGCAGGACATCATCAAGATGGCAGTGATCGAACGGCACATGGCCAGCGGTCGGATCGGCAAGGGGTTTGTGCAAGGGCTGGGGTTGCGCCGGGGCGCCATTGCCTCCACCATCGCCCACGACCACCACAACCTGATCATCGCCGGCGCTGACAACATCTCCATGACCACGGCCGCCGCGGCCGTCGGTGACATGGGCGGCGGGCTGGCCGTGGCCGATGGCATCCATATCCTGGCGCAACTGCCGCTGCCCATCGCCGGCCTGATGTCCAACCAGCCGATCGCCGAGGTGCGGCGCACGTTGGACGAGGTGACCAGCGCGGCCCAGAGCCTGGGTTCAGAGCTAGACGACCCGTTCATGGTGTTGGGTTTTCTGGCGCTGGAGGTAATCCCGCACCTGAAGCTGACCGACCAGGGGCTGGTGGACGTAGATCAGTTCAAGATCGTGCCGTTATGGGTGGCGTGAGGGTGGCACGGTGACACGGTGAAGGGGTGACGAGGTGACCCGGTGACAAGGTGACGGGGTGACGAGGATGCGTAGAGTAGGCAAGTAACAGATCGGCAAATACCCAATACCAAATACCCAAGGCTCATGTGGGTCTCGTTCTTTGGGAGAAAACATGTAGTGATTCTCGATCTGCGCTGGTTGGGCTTTGCGCTCCTGGCGGCTGTCGTCGCGGCTGTAGCACTGGCCATCTTCCTGGCCCGGCGGCTAGAGTTACGACGCGCCGCGGATCGCGCACCTGGCGCGGCCACACGCCAGGTGCTTGCGAGCGCGCCCTACGGCTGGCTGGTGCTGAACGGCCCCAACTCATACAGTTATGCCAACCCCTATGCCCGCCGCCTGTTGGAACTTGACGTACCGACCGGTTCGTTGCCTGACGAGCAGTGGTGTGCCCTGTTGGACGAGGACTGCCGCGCCGCGCTGGCCGAAGTGGCTCCCGGGGGCCGCTATCGCAGTGTTCCGCTAGCCCACAAGCGCTTCTGCTCCTGGTGGGTCACGGCAGCCGAAGACGTCCTCCTGGTCTTCCTGCTCGATACCACGCCCCAGCACCGCAGTGAGGAGGCGTCCCGCACCCTGTTCGGTGGGCTCTCTCACGAGCTGCGCACCCCGCTGGCGACACTGCTGACGCACCTGGAGGTGTTGGGCCTGCCGGGTGTGACGGACGAGACCAAAGCCCAGTCGGTCGAGTTGATGAAACTGGAGGCGCGTCGTATGGCGCGCCTGGTGAACAATATGCTCGAATTAGGCCGGCTGGATGCCAGCGTCCAGGTTGAGCGCCGTCCGCTGGATCTCGTGGCCGTCGCGAATGAGGCCGTTGTTCAACTCGACTCCCAGGCCAGGGAGAAGGGGATTGACCTGGTCCTGGAGGTCGCCACGCCCCTGCCACTGGCTGTGGGAGATGAGGACCGTCTCAAGCAGGTTTTCCTCAACCTGTTGGACAACGCGGTCAAGCACTCTCGCCCGGGTGACCGGGTGACGGCATTGCTGCAGCCGGAAAAGGACGGCATTCGCTGCGCCGTGCACGACACCGGGCCCGGCATCCCGGCCCAACATTTGCCGCATCTTACCGAGCGCTTCTACCGGGCTGCTCCGCAAGCGGTGGAGGGCAGCGGATTGGGGCTGGCCCTGGTCGAGGAGATCCTGGCGCGCCACCAGAGCCGCTTGGAAATCGAAAGCCATACCGATGGTGCGGACACAGGGACCTGTGTGCAGTTTTGGCTGCCGGCTTTGCCCGACGAGGAGGCGCCGGAATGACGGGACGGGCGATCCCAAGCTGGCTGCGGCGGTGGTGGCCGGTTTTGCTTCTCGTTGCCTTGCTGGGTGGGTACTGGCTGCTACCCATTTCGGGCCAGGTGGCGATTTTACCTGGTGACGAGGCGCGTGTCGGTATCTGGCCCCAAGTGCGGCTGGATCCACCGCTGCTCCAGCCCGGCCAGGAGATGGCCTTGCGGGTCACCGACACCGTGGCGTGGCCATACGTCTTGCTAACCATGGCCGGCCGCGCCCTGCCACCGGATGGCTGGTGGGAGAACCCCGGCGAATCGTGGACCTGGTACTGGACACTGATTGCGCCTGAAGCGGGCACTGAGTTGATCTTTTATCACGATTGCCACACCGGCTGTATCGAGCGGGGTCGCGTGATCCTGGGCCAGGGCGAAGCGGCTTCAAATCCTCCTGGAATACCGACGAAACTGGGCGTCGTTTTTGCCAATCCGACGCGGGACTGGCACGGTCGGAGCGGCTGGGATGTCGAACTAACCTACGCCAATCTGGGCGATGCAGAGTATTGGGGCATCGATGATCTGGCGCAGCGCGTCCTCCAGTCCCGGACGAACGGGCTGCGGGTGCTGGTGCGGGTGGACTACGCCCAGGGGCAGAGCCTGCCGCCGGCGGGCGATGAACTGGCCCTCAGTGAGTACCTGGCGTACGTGCGACGCCTGGCGCGGGACGACCGGCTGAAGGGTGTGTATGGCTACTTCATCGGCAGCGGGTACAACTCGGCGGAGGCCAACTCCCAGGCCCCGGATCGTCCCGTGACGCCCGAGTGGTACGCCCGCGTTTTCAACGGCTACGGCAAGCCTGTGGATCACCGCGACAACGCCGTGCAGACCATCCGCCAGGAGAATCCGACGGTCAGGGTGCTGGTGGGGCCGATGCAGCCATGGAACCGCGACCAGGACGGGGAACAGCGCTTCGAGATCGCTGCGCCGTGGCTGAATTACATGAATACGCTGGTGGCGGCGCTGGATGAGGCCGCCCGGGCCAAAGCCGCGGCGGGCATCCCCCTGGCCGCGCCAGACGGATTTGCCGTGCAGGCACCGGGCCGGCCTGATGCACCGGAGTTGACCGGTCAGAGCAGTGCCGAAGAGCCGCGTCTTGATATACTGCGAGCAGCATGGAGTGGCGCCCAAGCAGGCTTCCGGGTCTATCGCGACTGGCTGGCAGTGGTCAATGCCTACTCGACCACGCGGGGACTACCGATTTACATCACTTCGACTAACACATTCGCTCCCGATCAGGGCATCCCGCCGGCCCAGAACTATCCACGCGGCTGGCTAACGGCGGCCCTGGAGGAGGTCAACGCCGAGCCGCAAGTTCAGGCATTATGCTGGTTTCTGGATGAAGATCGCTCCGGGGATGCCCGCTGGGATTTTTTCAGCCTGACCAGGCGTCCCGGTCGCCTGCTCGATACCGCGGAAGAGTTCGACGCGTTGCTCCAAACTCGTCAGGCACCCGCCTTGCGCGCAATTCGCTGATTCTCAAGGAAGCATACCGAACATGACCGTCACCATTCACATCCTGGTGGCTGACGACCACCCCTCACTACGGTTGGGGTTACGCGTCCTGCTGGATCAAGCACCCGATATCGAGGTAGTAGGTGAGGCCGGGAGTGGCGAGGAAGCATTGGCCAAAATCGAAGCTTTACAGCCGGACGTGGCAATGCTGGATTGCCTGTTGCCGGACATGCCAGGGACAGAAGTAGCTGCTGAGGTCCGACGGCATGGCTGGCCGGTGCAAGTACTGGCCCTCAGCGCCTACGCGGACGAAGTCTATGTGCGCGGGATGTTGGCGGCCGGCGCGCGCGGCTACCTGCTGAAGGAGGAAGCCCCGGGCGTCATCGTGGCCGCGGTGCGTGGGGTCATGCGCGGCGAGACGCACTTCAGCCCATCCGTGACGGCGAAGATCGCGGCCTGGGCGCGCGGCGAGCTGCCGGGTGGGCTGACGGAACGGGAGCTGGAAGTACTGCAGTGGGTGGCGGGGGGGCTGAGCAACAAGGAGATTGCCCACGAGTTGCACGTCACCGAGCGGACCGCGGTGTTTCACGTCAGCAATATCCTGCAGAAGCTGGGGTTGGTCTCGCGAGTTGAAGCGGCAATGTGGGCCAAGGAGCACGGCCTCGCGCCGCCGCCGCGCAAAACATGATCGAATCGCAGCCCTGGCACACACTGTCAGGGCTTTTTTGTGCCACTGGCAAACCCCAGACGGGGGGACCTGTGGAGTTCGACAGGCAAAAGACTGTAGAACTCCACAGGTTACAAACCACTTGATTCGTGGTAGAGTGGAAGTGCCGTCGGGGAGGCCGGGGAGTATCTCAAAGTACAGGAGGCCCAAGATGAAGATGTTTTTCACAAAACTGTTGACTGTCGCTATCGCATTGATGCTATGCATAACGCTACTCGCTCCAGTCGTTTTGGCGGACGGACCATCTGTCGATCCGAGCACAAACTCACATGTGCGGGTGTACTCAGAGCAAGTAGTTTCCGGGGTTGAGACGACACGGGACAAGGGTACTCGTGGTCTGTGCGATACGATGTGGTGGGCCACATTGATAGGCATCCATGACTACTACAGTTGGACAAACAGCGAGCATCAGTCTATATCGCGCGCTGCGAGCGATCACTCGTATGCATGCGACATTGACCGGATAGGGACGCGTGGACGCATCTGGGTCAACGATTCGCTTAAAAGCGATACAGGCATGCAATATGCGAGCAATAGCGCGGACAAGGTCGTGTTCACTGATCCACAAAACTCTGTTCACTGTAGTACGGACGCGATCGCTGCGCGTGGAAATCACTACTTTCAAGAATCTGGCATTACCACTTGGCAACCTCAGTCAGATGATAGCTGCTGACCGGGAGAGTCGTGGCAACGGATGTCCTGATCACAGTGGTCTTGATGGACATCTGGTAGTCTGCTGAGGCCATCTCTGCGCCCATCATCTTCCTTGTGGTCGGGCACAGTCGTTCTGCAAGCCCGAACTGGGCACCGTCTACCCGGTTCGGGCCTATCGTAATGACTTGTGCGAAAGCCAAGCAAGGCGAGGAGAACCCTGTTGCAACCGAATAACCGTTGGATTCATCTTACTGCATGGTATTTCCTATTAAGCGTGCTGCTTGCCTCTTGTAGCCTGCAGCCCCTCGCGCTCCCACCCCTCATCGTATCACCCACAGGGCAAGGCCCTTCTGTCGAATACGCTGGTAAGGGAGTTGCCTACGGCATTCAAGAAGCTGAAGGGGAAAAGTTCTGGAGGGTCTATCAGACACCATCAGGGTTATCGTTTAGAGGTCGCTTCAGGCTCTTGAACCAGCTGCCGGCCCAAGACTACTTGCTTACGTGTATGCTGGATTATCGGCAAGTGCCCTGTGTTTTTGGTGATCAGCAAGATATACTCCATCGCATCAGCCTGGCTGAGTCTGAGGACCGCTACACCTCTTTCACGATCCCGCTTTTGACGCCAGGTTTCCATGATTTCGCTCTCCTCGCAATCGCGAACCCGGATGTACACGACCTCGATCCAGGATATCGTCTCAACACCGACTTCAACTACCTATACGCGGCTCGGTTAGTCCTCCTTGCCGGCAACCAACCCTGGCCTACCCCTGCTATCGAGTACGCGATTACAGGCACAAAACCGGTAAGGACGACGCCCCCCCTCAACGGCTTAGTTGTCAACCGAGAACCACCGGCCGGAGCATGGGAGCGAGCTTGGCTGACGCAAGATGCGAAACCGGAGGAGACTATTGAATACTACATACGCATGGGAAACGACAGTGGTCCATCGCGCTCCTACGCCGTCTTTGCCTTTCTTGATTACACACAAATCCCATTGGATGGCGACGACCAGTGGGTGGCCTTTGTCGCGTTGCCTGCTGGCACGCGTGCATCGTTACCGGCTCGGCTTGTTGCGCCCAGCGAACCGGGTGTGCACGAGTTGATGGTCGTGTGGGCTTATGACCCCTATCAAATGCTGGAGGAGCCATTCGAAGGGTCTAGCAGACACTTGACCGAATTCTTGGATTACATGGAGTCTTCTATTCGGGTTGCGATCACAGTGAGTAGACCCTGAACCACACCAAGACCCCAATTCATGCTGTGTGGTGGCCGGAGGCCAAAGATTTTGCGCAGTAGGCTACTCGTTCTCGTGGGATTGGTCCTGCTTCTCAGTAGTTGCAGCTTCTGGCCGATGCTCTCGCGCGTCGAGGTCGCGCCGGCGATCATCTCCCCCAACGCCGACGGCGTAGACGACGTCACCCTGATTCGCTACCGCATCGGCCGCGCGGCGAATCTGTCCATCTACTTCCTGGATGGCGCTGGCCAACGCTACTATTTTCGTGACCACCAACGTCGTTCACCCGGCAGGTATGAAGTGTATTGGGGTGGCGCCGTCAACGACCCACAAGTGCGCCAGGTAGGCGGGGGGCAGATACGGGTCGAAAGCCGGGTCTTGCCGGATGGGATCTATACCTGGGTCGTCGAGGCCGTCGACGATCGTGGTCACCAGCAACGCGCCGCAGGCCAAGTGACCTTGCAACACGCGGATACTGCGCTGCCTGAGGTGCGGGAGTTCAAGGTGACGCCCGAGCAGTTCCGGCCGAACGAGGACGGCCTGGACGACCAGGTCACCATCTCCTATTATCTGGCAAAGGACGTGCCAAACCTGCGACTCTACCTGATCGATTCCCAGAGGCCCAGGTTGAAGTACCCTGTCATCCTGCGCAATTCCAACTCCGAACCTGGGGCCAGCGGCTGGCACCAGGCGCTTTATGACGGCGGGGTTCACGATCAAAACGGGCGCTACCTGGCCGCCGAGCCACCGCCAGACGGCACTTATGCGCTCTATCTGGAGGCGGAGGACAGGGTCGGCAACCGGGTTGTCGTCTCATCAACGCTGACGATCAGCGAGGGCGGGCGACCCCTGGCCGAAATCGCGGGCGGCAGCATCGACTGGCAGGGTGAGATGAACGGGAAGGTGGGCGTTCCCGTGGGAAGGCGGCTTTGTTTGACTGCGGTCGTGATCAACATCGGCGCGGTGCCGCTCCGTACCAGCGGCCCCTGGCCGGGTCAGGCATATCGTCTGACCCAGAGCTACCGCGATCTGGCCGCGACATATGCTGAGCCATCCTGGGCCGAACAGCGAGGGGTCTGGCGTTTCGGTATCAATTACGACACCACTGGTGTTGATTTTTCCTTCCGCTGGGCCATTGGACGTCCAGAAGACCTGGAGCAGAGAGTGATTGACGGACAATCGCAGTACTACCTCATGCCGGGACGCCGAGGGATGGTCTACGGTTGCATCCAGTTCGATGTCGCACCCCCGGTGGGCACAGATCGTTGGTGGGGAGGCTTGATTCACGAGTCCGTGCAGATCGCAGCAAACAATGTGGACACCGTCAGCGTTCTGGTGGGCAGACCCTAGCCGCTAAGGACTGAGAACTAAATAACTTGGGCGAATCCTCCCTTCATTTGCCGGAGCAAATGGGTAAGTTATTAAGTCCTTAGCCCTAAACGAAGAGGGCGTTGCGGCTGTTCTAACAGGCCCCGGCAGCCTCTGTTGGGCGCTTGCGCCGTTCACAGGGCCTACCTGTGGATTTCCGCAGGTAAAAACTACGGTTTTCCACAGGTTACAAGCGGCGCGATTTGTGGTAGAGTGTGGAGATGCCACCGGGGAGTCCGGTGAGTATCCCAAGTTGAAAGGAGTTTCGAAATGCATGCAGCTCGTCGATGTACGCATCTTGGTTCAAGTCTCGTCACCGTACTCTCAAGATGGAAGCACAGAGGTCGGGTATCCCATACCGCCTCCATCACAAAAATACATTGGAGGCTCAGTGTTCCACTGGTTGCCGTTGTAATGCTCTTTGCGATAGTCGGAGGCGTTTTGGCGTGGGATCCTGGCTTCTCCTCATCACCCTACACTGGAAACTTCTGGCTCTCTACCAGCAGCGGTTACCAAGCAGGTGTGTCAGATTGGATCAAGTGGAACTCATCAGGGTTGACTGCCCTGCGATCCGACTCCGACCCGCGCCTTGACATGACAGCTGATTGTACGGCTGATAACCCAGGAGACGACCAGTTGAATTACAGCGTGGCGTACACCAATGTTCCTAACAATGGCATCGACGCCTGGAGCGACTGTGGGTTGCCTTGGGTTCGTGAGGAAGTTGAGTTGAAGATCAACGCCGGCTCAGTATCTGCCGAGACAGCGTACTACTACCAGGTGCACTATTCCAAGAACGAGTACAACGTGAGTGGTGCTATCAATCTCACATATCAGCGGGATAACTCTCCAACGCACGACTGGCTCGATAAAGTCCTGTACAGTAACTGATCGTCGGTGTCTCGCATCCGAATACCGTTGACAATCTCTCAAGGAGGAACGTAAGATGATAACAAAACGCTTGCTGATTGCGATCACTCTCATTGCGTCGCTGATTAGTATAACTGTGCTGACCACGGCGCATGCTAATAACCTGGCGTCGTCAGATCAGCCAGAATATGCGGTTGAGCAGCGTCCAAATGGACACCTCCGTATTCGAGTCCAAGTGAACTTGGCAGATCGCGTGGAGCGCGACCACTACGCTTCCCGACAGCGCGCAGAAGCTATGGCACTGGCGCGCTCAGGCGTTGGAAGTGTCCCTGTACAGATTACTTTTGTTCGTCCCCTCTCCATTGCAGAGATGCAGCTATTGGCTCAGCGCACCGGTCTGGTTGCAGAGCTGGTGATCTTCGAAGCGCGTGATGCCAACCAAGGGCAACACACGGTCGCTGTTGGGGGGAACGGAGGAGATCTAGTTGACCTCGACAGTTTGTCGCCGGATTTGGAGGTACGTTCCTTGCGCTTGGTGGGAGTTACAGCGATGCGTGGCACGGTCCCAGCTTCTGCCTCCGGGCTTGGGCAGTTAGCAAGTGATGAACGCATCTACATACCGGACGTGACGCCTTATCAGTTAGCAGTCGAGGTGGCTGCTCGATACGGTCTCAGTGTTGACAAGGTGCAAGTCAGCGTGCCAACACCACATTGGTACCTCAGTGCCGAGCGCTAGACAGGCAAGACATGAATACAGTAACCAGACGCCTTGTCCTCGTGGCTGTAAGCCTTGGGGGCGTCGTCCTGAGCGCAGTTGCCATTGTCATGCCTTCACTCGAGTATGACCCGCGTGTAGAAGCCATACTGGACAGGTCGGCTGGATCACCAGCCCAGGCCGCACAGGGCTTCCTGCTGAGGTTAGGGCATCTTCCACGACCGGGCGGCTCTGGGTGTGTAGAAGATGATGGGGCCCACGACGGGGAAGTCGTACCCCAACCCACTGAACAGATCCAAGATGTTACAGTTCAGCGAGTCCGCTTGATTGCTGAAGCGCCTATCCTGGCAGCGATACTTGACGACGACCCAACCTGCAGAGCTGTCATTGATCTACAGGTGACTACTGTAGACGGTCAGACAACGCCGCTCAGCGTGGAACTCTGGGACTATGGGCTGCTTACGCCGTGGGCGTTTCACTCTCGAGGCGATGGTTGGAAGCTCGTGCGGGTGTGCTGGGAAGGCTCAATCAGGCCCTAGTGGGCTGTAGTCGAAGTATTGCAGGGATTTCCGCAGAAGTCAATTTCTTGCACAATTTGGGCTACAGCCCACTAGCAAGTTTCGCCTCCGGCCAGGAGGACGATGCTGTCTTCGTTCTCACCAATGGCACGAGGTACGAGCTAGGCGGCGATTTCCCGCTGGGCTATGACACCGGGGTAGCTCGATCTGCCCATCTGGGCTCTGATACGGCGCCATCCGAACAAAGACCGGCAGATGCACGGTCGCCGTCCCGCCAAAGAGACGTCCCGGCGCAGCACGACCGTCGAAGACCGCCATGATCTCGCGCACCTGGCTTTCCTTGGCCAGGCCCAACTCGCTGCTGATCCGCTGGTAGCGTTGGGCCATGTCGGCCACCAACCTTTCCAAGATTTCACGACGCGGCACGGTCAGCAACTCGCCGCCAGCGTGGAAGTACGCCAGCTAGAGCTTCAGCACCGGGTCGGGCAGATCGTAAGTCCCGTCGGCTCGCGTCACCAGGTCCACCTCGCCCAGCCGGTTCAAGAGGGCCCGCGTGGCGCCGGCCGGCCGGCGCAGCCGGCTGGCGATTTCCGTCAAGGTGAGGGGACCTTCCGCCTCGGCCAGGATCTGCAAGAGCAGGCGCAGAAGCGCCTGGCCGCGCGCCTGGCCCATGGGTTCCTCGATCACGTAGCGGCAGAGGTTGTAGATCCGCCCCACACTTGACAGGGTCTCCAGCACAAAGGCTTCCCACTCCAGTTGGGGGTCCGCCGCTCGTCCCGAGAGGAGCATCCGTTCGCGCATGCGGTCGGCCACGGCGTAGATGTAAAACGGGTGGCCGCGGGTCCACTCATAGAGGGTCTATGCTGCCTCGGCCGGCAGGTCTTCGCTGGCCAGCACCTTGCGCGCCAACTCCTCGCTTTCCTCGTGCGTGAAAGGGCCTACCCGCTCGCTGCGGAAGTGGACAAAAAGCGGCGAACGGGCCTGATGGAAGACACCCTCCATCAGACTGATGGCCGACCCAGCCGCGACGTAAGCCACGTCCGACTGGGTCTGGAGCAATGAGCGGAAGATGTCCAGCACGTCTCCCACCCTGGGGAAGTTGGAGAGCAACGCCAGATCCTGGAACTCGTCAATGCAGATCAGGAACCGCACACTGAGTTCACGCGCCAGCACCTCCGGGAACTGGAAGGCCAACTCCAACAGACGACGTTGTGGGATGGTCTGTTGGCGTAGGTCGGCGTCCAGTTCCAGAACCATATCGAGAACCCGCTGGTTGCCCGGCGTGGTCGCCGCGCGCAGCAGCGTCGGCAAGCGCGCGTAGTCGTCCCAACGCCCTTGCCCTTTCTGCTGAAACCAATACAGGACCGAGCCGATGTGCTCGACCGCAAACGCCTCCGGCGAGAGGCCGAAGCGTTTGCGGTCCACGTAGATCGGGATGCCGGGCGGTGCCGGGCGGTGCAGCCAGCGTAGGATGAACTCCTTCAGGAAAGGGTCTTGCCGATACGGCGCAGGCCCAAAAGCGCCAGGTGCTTACGCCGCCCCGCTTGGAGCTCAGTGCAGCACATCTCCAGCAATCCCAGGGCCTGCCTTCACGAACCGCCCCCACCCTGGCGCGGGAAGGAACTCGCCCTCGCGTACAATCTGCCGCCCGCGGGAGAACACATCCCGCACCGCGCCCTGGATCTTCCAACCTTCGTACGGCGTGTAGCCAGCCAGGTTGTGCAGCGCCGCGGCCCGGAGGGTCGTCTCAACTCGCGGATCATAGATCACCACGTCCGCGTCGTAGCCGGAAGCCAGCGCGCCCTTCCCCTTCAGCCCGAATATCCGCGCCGGGTTGGCGCTGGTCAACGCCGCAAGTTGCGCCCAACTGACTGGCCCTGCCGTTTGGGATCGTCTGG
>MNXL01000002.1 GCA_001871755.1 Anaerolineae bacterium CG2_30_64_16 | reverse complement strand
CTGCCATCCGCCATCCGCCATCTGCCATCTGCCATCCGCCATCCGCCATTTGCCATCCGCCATCCGCCATCTGCCATCTGCCATCCGCCATCCGCCATTTGCCATCTGCCATCTGCCATCCGCCATCCGCCATCTGCCATCTGCCATCCGCCATCCGCCATTTGCCATCCGCCATCCGCCATCTGCCATCTGCCATCCGCCATCCGCCATTTGCCATCTGCCATCCGCCATCCGCCATCTGCCCTTTGCCATCCGCCATTTGCCATCTGCCCTCTGCTATTTGCCCTTTGCCACTTGACACCTGGCGCACAAAGAGTAAAATCGGTAGCGACTGGCGAGCAAGCTGTTGGTGTGATCGCCATGCCGTACCGGTGCGGGGTTATGTCCCTGCTCAAATCTTAGTAGAAGTCGTATGTCAACCGATCCTTTACCTGGTAGTACCAACCCGGCGCGAAGCCGGGCAACCAAATACAGCGGAAGCCGGCAACTGTCCGGCCGGAATATCCCTCACATAATCTCCAGATGACCCCCTTCTCGGCCTGATGTGCCGGGCAGCGTCGGTTCATCTGCGCAGGGATGAGCCGGCGGTTGCGCTTCGCCGTCATAGCAGAACGTTGCAAAACAGTTCCATGTCAGACGGATGATCATGGTGCGGGTGTAGACCTGACCTGGACAAGGTCGCTGCGCTTACAAGCGTCGCTGCGCTTACAAGCCAGAGGTACTTTCTCAATAATCCGGGGCGTTCAACGTAGACCTGTCAGGTTTCTGGCCATCTGTGCAACCTGTGCGATGCGCAACAGAAACCTGACAGGTCTTCCCCAAGTTATTGAGAGGATACAGCCAGAGCCAACCAGGCAAATGCCATCAGGAAATCCTTGTCTGTCGTGCAAAGATTTAACTGGTTAGGCCCTGACAGGTTTTATCACCAGGTCTTGAACGCCGTGCTTGATCTTCTCCGCGCGCGGTCCGACCCTGTCTTGCGGTGTTCTGACTCTTCCCACGGAGGCAGCCATGGAGCGGGTATTTCATCTCAACCTCGACGATGTGCTCAGGCTGGTGCGGGCGGCGTTGGAGTCTGGCGATCAGGCTCAGGCCGTCGCGCTCATTCAGGCTTTGCGGCCGGCCGATCAGGCCGACGTCTTCTCCGAGCTGGCCGATCAGGAACAGGCCAGCTTGCTGCCCAATCTGGCGCCCGAAGACTCGGCCGATATCTTGGAAGAATTGGAGGATGAAGAGGCCGTCGAGCTCGCCGAAGCGCTCTCCGACGCCGATTTGGCGCGGATTGTGAACGAGATGGAGCCGGACGAGGCCGCCGATCTGTTGGGCGATCTGCCCGACGCCCGTGTTCAGGCGATCCTCGACAGCATGGAGGATTCCGAAGAGGTGCGGCCGTTGCTGATGCACGCCGACGAGAGCGCCGGCGGCCTGATGACCACCGACTTCCTGGTGTTGCGCCCCCGGATGCGGGTCAGCGAGGCGCTGATGGCCATCCGTCAGCTCGCGCCGAAGGACAGCGCAGAGACGTTGTACAACCTGTACGTGGTGGACGCCGCGGGGATCTTGCGGGGGGTGGTGAGCCTCTATCAATTGCTGCAAGCCGACCCTGCGGCACGGGTGGGCGATGTCATGGATGTGGATGTGCTGTCGGCCCGGGCGGACGCAGACCGGGAGGTCGCGGCCGGCCTGATGACGCGCTACGACCTGCTCTCTCTGCCGGTTGTGGACTCGGCGCACAGGCTGCTCGGCATCATCACCCACGATGACTTCGTCGATATCGTCGAAGAAGAGACCACCGAGGATATCCAACTGATGGGTGGCTCGGCCCCGCTGGCCGGTCCTTACCTGGAGACTCCGGTGCTGGGTATTGCGCGAAAGCGAGCGGGTTGGCTGGCCTTGCTATTTGTCACAGAGACCCTGACCGGAAGTGTCTTGCGCTTGTTTGAGCATGAGTTGGCGGCAGTCGTTTCGCTGGCGTTTTTCATTCCTTTGCTCATCGGCACCGGTGGGAACGCCGGCTCTCAAACCACGAGCACGATCATTCGCGCGATCGCGACGGGGGATATTCGGTTCCGGGATGGCATGCGAGTGCTCTGGCACGAATTACGCATTGGAATGTTGCTGGGTGTGGCGATGGCCGTGATCGGATTCGGGCGAGCCCTGCTATGGGGCACAGGACAAAACGTGGCATTGGCGGTCTCCGCGGCGCTTCTCATGGTGGTGACGTGGGCCAACATCATGGGCTCGGTGCTCCCGCTGCTGGCCACCAGGCTCCGCATCGATCCGGCTATTGTCTCGGGGCCGTTCATGAGCACGCTGGTTGATGCCACCGGCCTGTTGATTTACCTGAGCGTGGCCAAGGTGATCTTGAACCTTTGAGTACACATCTCTCAGTGAGCTTCCCGTCTGAGCTGCTCGAGCCGACGCTGGTTCTCGTAAGGCGCGATGAACCTCGTCCGATCCTCTTCCGGGATCGCGCCTCCCGCTCGCGCAGCGATATCTTCATAGACCACCAGGCGCTCGACGAGCTTCTCGCATCCATAGTCTGGGCACTGTGAGCAATTGGCGTAGCCTCTCTCGATGACGCAGGGCCTGACTGGGCACGCGGTGTCGATCAGGCCAGGCTCGTTTGCCATGCACCCGTCGCAGATGATCTGCTCGGGGGGAATGCGGAAGCCGAAGTACTTGTGCCAGCCATCGCTGAGCGTCTGCTGGTTGGATGGATATGCCTCGACATTGGGCCGGTAGGCAAGGCAGAGGTCGCAACGGTAGCCGCACCGGGTGAGGATCTCCTCCATCATCTCTCCTGCTTTTGTAGCTGTAAAGAAACAAGTCCTGGGCACAAGCGAGCCCGGTCAGGAGATCGGCCCGAGCAAAGTGAAAGCTATCTTTTTGCAAGCACCTAGAGCGGCCGGCCATGCCGCCTGGCACCCTCTTACCGCGTGTCCACCTGCGCCAGGGCCTTTTCCAGCGCGGCCAGCCGGCCCTCCACCAGGGTTAGCCCCTGTTGCGCTGCCTTCTGGAGGTCGCCGCGCGGGCTTTCCAGGTGCGACCGGTACGCGGTCTCAGCCTGTTTGAACACGTGGCGCCACCCTTCCAGGTCATCCGCGCCGGCCAGCGCCCAGTCTTCCTCGAAATCGGCGCTGGTTTGCAGGGAGCTGACGAACATGGCCAGCCGGGCGCGTTGGCTGCTGGGATCCAACACGGCCTGCACCGCGGGCTCCTGGGGCAGGGAGAAGATCACGCTGTCGGGCGCATGCGTGGAGAGGACTGGCGCGGCAAACGCGGGGCTGCCCGGGTAGAGGATCGCCAGCATGTTGCGGGCGTGCGTCACGGCCACATCGACCTGCCCGGCGTGTTCGCCCAGACACAGTTGCCGGTAGAACTCCCGCGCAAAGGTCGCGGCCATCTGGTCGGTCAGCGGGTATTGCATGGCGATGACGGCCGGTACCCCGCTGCGCAGCAGTTGGGGCGTCATGCCCCGAAACGCCCGGGCATCGTCAATCCGGCCGCTGCTGCACGTGTTCGAGACGACCAGTTTCAAGCTGCGATAGTTGGTGACGAAGCGGGCCAGCGTGCTGTCGTCCACCCAATCTGGGGAGCCATCCGGTCGGTTCAGGACAATGTAGCTCTGGCCCCCTTCGAAGCCGCCGTGACCGGCAAAGTGGATGATGTCGTAGGCCGCGGCCAGCAGGGCGTCCCCCAGCCCGGTGCGTGTGACGATGCCCTCCAAGACCCGGATCTTCAGTGCGCCTTCCAGCGGCGCCAGCGCCTCCTCGATCAACGCCCGCTCCCGGCCCAGGTCCAGGCCGGAGGCCTTGGGGAGGACCACCAGCATCTCCAGCGGCAATTCCGCCTCCTGTTCCGCCAGCGCGCCGAAACGGCTGGCCTGATCCAGGTAGCGCACCAACGGCGTGCTGATCGCGGCGCCGAAGGGGTGGTCGCGCAGCGGATCGTGGAGGAGCTCCCAAGGCCAGGCGCTGATTTCGGGCGCGTCGATGCTCAGGCGTAGCCGTAATCCCCGCCCCAACTGGTTGGCGCGATCGAACGCGACGCGCCAATGCGCATAGAGCGGCCCGCCGAATAGCCAGCCGAACATCGCCTCGCCGGCCGAACGCAAGCCGGCCTGGTCGTTGGCGTCAGGAGACAACTCGGCGGCCTGGCTGAGCAGAGTCTTCAGGCGCGCATCTGGGTGCGGCAACGTTGTGTTGACGCGGCCGATCCCCTGCGCCAGGGCGAACACGGGATAGCCCGCGGCCCCGCGCTCTGTGATGGTGATGGTGAAATCGCTGTAAATCACGAGGGCCCCCCTGCTGATGGTAGCGCACTGCGCGGTGCGCTACCGCGCGGTAGCGCACCATTGATATCGGATAATCTAGCACACAACGATCAAGTAGTCAATCCTTGCGACCGGGTATACCGCAGAAGTGCCGGTAACCTCGGTGTCATTCTGAGCGGGTTTGCCCCTGATCTCTCGCGATGGCGTGATCCCAGCGAAGCATGTCCTGAGTGAAATCGAAGGGAATCTCTTTGCCGCGACGAGACCCTTCGCTAGTGACATGCCGCAACGCGCCGCTCGTCGTTAACCCGCTCAGGGTGACATGCCCCGATAGTTTCGCGTTGTACCCCTTGCGACCGACCGGCCACAGCCTCCGGATGATCGAAAGGACGCGCCGGCGGCATATTGTTGACAAAGACCTACCGACAGGCTAGAATAGGTCACCTTATGAGGGGGGTGTGCATCATGTCCCTGGTTGATTATCGTGATCGCGTCAGCGTACTGGTGTGGGTCGTGGTGATGGGGTTGGCGGCCCAACGGCTGCTGTCGCTGCCGGTCCGCACTCTTGCGCTCACGATTCTGGGCTCACCGATCACTCTGACACTGACGGTCAACACGATTTTGGGCGTCCTGTTGGCCGGGCTGGTGGCCAGCGGCGCCGAGGCGGTGGTGCGCGCCCACCCGCGCTGGGAACGTGAGGCCGGCGCACTCCCCGCGTCCCTGTTGACCGATCACTGGGTGTTCTGGGCATTGCCGATCGCACTGGTGATCATGGCGTTGCTCCTGCTTCCCGTGGCGCCCTCCCGGCTCTACTGGCTGTTGGGCCTGATCTTGACCGGCATGACGCTGGGCCTGGGGATGGCGGGCATCTACTACACGGTGGACCCGTTTGCCGCCGGCTATCGGCGGGCGCGCCTGGGGCTGAACGCGTTGACCTACGGTGTGGCGTTGGTGCTGTTTCTGGTCGTCTATCGCACGCGCGTGCGGAGTATCCTTTCGGCCACGGAGGTCATGTTACTGAGTGGCCTGTTCGCGCTCGAACTGCTGCGGGGCAGCGAACGGCCCACCCGGCTGGTGACGCTGTACGCCGGGATAATCGGCCTGGTGTTGGGGGAGGCCACCTGGGCCCTCAACTACTGGCGGCTGGACAGCCTGACCGGTGGTTTGGTCTTGCTGTTGCTCTTCTACAACGTCGTCGGGCTGTCGCAGAACGCGCTCCAAAGGCGCGTCAACCGGCGCGTCCTGCTTGAGTTTGGGCTGATCACCATCGCGGCCCTGGCGTTGGTCTGGAAATTCGCACCCTAGTGTGCTACGGAGATGTCGCCATGCGGATGTCACAACTCTTCCTCCAAACCTTGCGCGAGGTCCCAGGCGAGGCGAAATCGGCCGGCCACCAACTGCTCCTGCGCGGGGGTTTCGTTCGAGCGATGGGCCTGGGCGGGCACAGCTATCTACCGCTCGGCGTGTTGGCCCGGAACAAGATCGAGGCGTTGGTCTGCCAGGCGTTGAACGCGGCCGGCGGGCAGGAGATCGCCCTGCCGGTAGTCCAGCCCATCGAGGTGTGGCAGGAGGTCTCTGATGCGGATCGGCTGGGCGGGCGGGTGTTTCGCTTTCGAGACCGCAACCAGCACGAGATGGTCCTGGCGACCAGCCACGAGGCGGCCGTGTTGGCGGCCGTGCGGGGGATTGTGCAGTCCTATCGTCAGCTTCCCTTGCTGCTCTTCCAGACATGGACGGGCTTCTGTGACGAGGAACGCATATCGGGCGGCCTGTTCGGCCTGCGGGAAACGCGCGTGGTGGACGGCTACAGCCTGCATGCCGACGAGGCCGATCTGGCGGAGTTCTATGAGGGCGTCCAGACAGCCCTGGCCGGGGTCTTCGCGCGGTGTGGTGTGCCGGTTGTGGTTGCGGCCGCGGTGACCGATAGCGCGGGCCGGATCACGGCCCACAAGATGGTCTTCCCGTGGGGGGCTGGCGAAGAACGGGTCGTCCAGTGCCCGGCGTGCGGCTATGCGGCCGATCAGACCATCGCCCGCACCGGCAAGGAGGCGCCCAGCGGCGAGGCGCTGCTGCCGAGACAAGACGTGGAGACCCCCAACTGTAAGACCATCGCCGAGCTGGCGGAATTTCTGCAAATCCAGGCGGCGCGCACGGCCAAGGCGGTGTTCATGGTCGCCGGGTTTGCGGGCGGGGAGGAGCGCTTTGTGTTCGCCATCGTGCGCGGCGATACGGACCTGAACGAGGCGAAACTGCGCCGGGCCCTGAAGGCCGAGGCGGTCGGCCCGGCTACCGAGGCCGAAATCCGCGCGGCGGGGGCCGAGCCCGGCTACGGCTCGCCGGTGGGCCTCCAGGGCATCACTGTGGTTGTGGACGAGTTGGTCGCGGGGTCGCCCAACCTGGTCGCGGGCGCGAACCGGCCTGGCTATCACACCCTCAACGTCAACCTGGGTCGGGACTATCAGGCGACCCTCATCGTCGATATCACCCTGGCGCAGGCTGGCGACCGCTGTCCCGAGTGTGGCGCGGCGCTGGCCGAGGTCCCGGGGGTTGAACTGGCCGCCCTGGCGCGGCCAGGCGCTGGCCCTGGCCGCGCCGCGGGCGCGACCTACCTGGACCGGGAAGGCCGCGGGCAGCCGTTGGCGTTGGGGCGCTATCGCATCTACACCGATCGGCTGCTGGCGGCAGTGGTGGAAAATCATCGCGACGAACAGGGCATCCGCTGGCCCGCGACCGTGGCGCCCTATCAGGTCTATCTGATGACGGTGGGCCAGGCCAGGCCGGAGGTGGTTGGGGCGGCCGAGCGCATCTACGCCGAGTTGACCGCGGCGGGCGTGGCGGTGTTGTATGACGACCGGGATGAGCGGGCGGGCGTGAAGTTCAACGATGCCGATCTGTTGGGGTGGCCGCTGCGGATTGCGATCGGAGCGCGCGGCCTGCAGACCGGCGTCGTCGAGATCAAGCGGCGTGATGGCGCGGACGTGGAGAGCGTGCCGATCGGCGCGGTGGGCGCCTACGTCCGGGGTTTACTTCGCTAGTGGGTCGTTTGGCATGACTTCAGCCATGCGGGCCGGTGATTGAAATCATTGTTTTTTGCGCTTGACAAAGCCGAAAATCTGACATATACTCAGTATATATCAGACGCGTGCATTTCAGAACGAGTGTGGTGCGTGGTCTGTTACGCAATGCGCAATTGGAGTTGTGACCTATGCGTCATGGCTATCTCCCCCCAAATCGGCCTACAATGCTGTTGCTTTCGATCTTCGGTATCGGCGCGCTCCTTGCAGCCCTCTACAACAAGTCTTGGAGCCAGCGCATTCCGTGAGGTGGTCTGCCTGCGGAAGCGGTGGCTCTTTGTATTTAATCATCCCCATTTCTCAAAGGAGGGAACACGCGAGTGACTACACTCTTCTTCGCTACCGATGTCCACGGGTCTGATATCTGTTGGAAGAAATTTATCAGCGGAGGCAAGTTCTACAAGGCCGACATTATTGTCCTGGGTGGCGATATGACCGGCAAGGCGATCGTGCCGATCATCCACCAGGGTGGCGACACATACAAGGCGATCCTGCTGCAGCAAGAGTCGCTGCTACACGACGAGGGCGAAGTGCAGGAGATGGCCAGGAAGATCACCAGCCGGGGGTACTACCCGTATCGCACCACCCCGGACGAAATCGCTGAGCTGAGCGCGCATCCCGACAAAGTGGACCAGCTTTTCGCCACAGAGGCGCTCCGGCGGGCCGAGGAGTGGTTAGCCTATGCGGACGAGAAACTGGCGGGCAGCGGCATCCGCTGCTATGTGGCGCCCGGCAACGATGACATGTTTGCATTGGACGACGTGATCCGTTCGGCCAGACACGTGGAGCTGGCCGAGGGCCGGGTGGTGCAACTGGATGCGCATCACGAGATGATCAGCTCTGGGTGGAGCAATATCACGCCGTGGCACACCTATCGCGAGGAAGAAGAGGACCAGCTCCGGGCGCGCTTTGATGCCATGCTGCCGCAGCTCAAGGATCCGAAGAACAGCGTCTTCAACCTGCATGTTCCCCCTTACGGCTCGACGCTGGATGAGGCGCCTGAGTTGACCGCGGACATGCGGCCTAAGGACGCGGGACGGTCCTTGATCCCGGTTGGCAGCCACGCGGTCCGCGCGATCGTGGAGGAGTATCAACCGCTCCTGGGTCTGTTTGGGCACATCCACGAGGGCAAGGGCGCGACCAGGATGGGGCGCACGTTGTGCATCAACCCGGGCAGCATGTACGAACAGGGCCGGCTGTTGGGCGCGCTGGTCAATCTGGACCGCAACAAGGTCAAGAGCTACGTTCTGACGACCGGCTGAGGCCGAGGACCAGAAGTGTTCTGGTGGATGGTTGACCCGGCGGGTTGCGGACTGCGTACTGCGTGCCGGGCGCCGCGAGAAAGGAGGTGAGTGATTTCGACAGGTCGGCAATCGTTTGTTGCAACCGATCACATGTAATATAAGGAGGGTGGAACAATGGCGAGTTCTTCCGAGGGCCAGGGAGCCCAAGACATCAGTCTCTTCTTGCGGAAGGCCACCGGGCTTGTCCGGTCGTGGTCCGTCTTCGATGCTTTCGTCTATGCATTCTTCTCGATCAACCTGGTCACCCTGGGTCTGTACATCTTCAGCCAGATGTACTATCTGGAGGGCGGGTTGTTGCCCACGCTGATCATCAGCGGTGTGTTCATCATCTTCGAGGTCATCGTCTATGCCAGCCTGATCGCCGTCATGCCCCGGGCGGGCGGTGACTATGTCTGGCAGAGCCGGATCCTCGGCGGCGGCATCGGCTTTGTGCTGGCCGTTACGGGCTGGTGGTTCATCCTCTGGCTATGGGTACCGCTCTACGCGGATATGTTACGCCACATCTTTTGTTAGCGCGCCAAAGCGATGGGATATGGGGGCACGGTCGAGAGACCGGCCCCAGCACTTTGGCGCGCCAACCATCTTTTTCGTGCCGCTGCTGGGCATCCTCGGCATCAAGGATGCCGCGCTGTGGTTCGCTCACCAGCCGCTCGGCCACTTCATCGTGGTCCTCCTGATGTGCGCGTTCGTGACCTTCTTCATCGCCAAGGGGATGAAGTGGTATGCGCGCTTGCAGAAGTACTGTTTCTGGGTTGGCACAGCGGGCCTGCTGGTGGTCTTCCTGTTCCTGCTGTTCGGCAACAACGCGGCCTTCCAGGCCGGTCTGGAGCGGGACGCCGTGGCGATGTTCGGCGCCCAGCCGGGGGTCTACGAGGCCACCCTGGCCGCAGGCGCTGATGCAGGCGCAGTGGCGCCGTTGGTGGGGGGCTCCCTGGCCGCCATCTTCCTGGCAATGGGCTACATCACCTTCTTCAACCTCTGGCCCAACTGGGGCGCCACGCTCTATGGCGAAGTGCGTGGCGCAACCGATTTCAAGCGCAACTTCTGGGGCATGGGCTGGGCGCTGATCGTCACCACGATCCTGGCGGCCGTCTTCTTCCTGTTGATCAACAAGACCATGGGGTGGAAGTGGTACATGGCGGCCAACGGCGCCTGGTGGAACTACGCCTGGGGCTACACCGATGTGTTGCCGCCCCTGCCCGTCTGGCCCTATCCCGCCCTGTTGGCCGGGTTCCTGACCTCCAGCCGGGCGCTCCAGTTCATCGTCGTCCTGGCGATGAGCGCCTGGTGGTTTGGCTGGTCGGGCACCGTGTTCCTCAGCTCGACGCGCGTCATCTTCGCGGCCGCGTTCGACCGCTTGCTGCCGGAGAAGGTGGCCGAGGTGGAGCCGCGCAGCCGCACGCCCATTTACGCCTTGATGCTGATGGTGATCCCGTCCCTGGTGGTCGGCGCACTGTTCGCCTGGAATATCTTCAACTTCCAGACGCTGACCCTCTGCTCGACGTTGGTGATTGCCGTGACCTATCTGGGGTCCACGATCGCGGCGATCCTGTTGCCGTACATCAAGCCCGACCTCTACCAGGCTTCGCCGATCACCAAGTACAAGGTGTTTAGCATCCCGCTCATCACCGTGGCGGGTGTCATCTTCGGCGGGTTCCTGGTCTTCCTGTTGTACGAGTGGATCATCGACCCGAATGCGCTCTACGGCATCGGCATCTCCAACACCAGCTCGGTGATCTTTATGGCCGCGCTGTATTTGCTGGCCCTGGTCATCTACCTGGGGTTCAAGTTCTATCGCAAGCGCCAGGGCATCGACATCGACAAGATCTACGAGGAGATCCCGGTCGAGTAGCGGCGGTGGGATAGAACGGGAAGACTTCCGAAGTCTTCGGTGTCGTGAAGACTTCGGAAGTCTGGTGTCCCCGAATACCGAGATGCTACTCAAAACAGCGTTTTTTGGAAGGATCGGTTATGCAGACACTTCCCCAGCTAGAAGATGAGATGCACCGGCTGATTTCCGAAGCTCAACAGCGCCACATCTTCTTGCGCCTGATCGGCGGCCTGGCAGTCAAGACCCACTCGCCGCGCGCGACCCATCGCGCGTTGATGCGCTCCTATCCCGATATCGACTTTGTCACCGACAAGCCGAGCTCGATCAAGTTGGAGGCGTTCATGGTTGAGATGGGCTATCAGCCGAATACGACCTTCAACACGCTCAGTGGTGACCGCCGGCAGCTTTACTACGATACGGAACGTTCCCGCCAGATCGATGTCTTCATTGGGGACTTCACCATGTGTCACAAGCTGCCGCTGGCCGATCGGCTGGAGATCGAGCCGCTGACGATTCCCCTGGCCGAGCTTTTCTTGACCAAGGCGCAGATTGTGGGGTTGAATCGCAAGGACGCGCTCGATATGCTGGCGCTGCTGTTGGATCACGAGGTCGGACCATCGGACGATGAGACGATCAACACAGACCTGATTGCCGGCCTGTGTGCCAGGGACTGGGGGCTTTACACGACCGTCTCGATGAACATCGAGCGGCTGCACAGCTTCGTGGATCGGGGCGAGGCCGAACTGTTGAGCGAGCAGCAGGTGGCACAGATCAAGGCGCGCCTGGCAACGCTTCAGGCCGCTATGGACGCCGCGCCCAAGACGCTGGGGTGGAGGCTGCGGGCCAGGGTGGGCAAACGGGTCCCCTGGTATGAGGAGGTGGAAGAGGTGCAACGGACCTGAATCCTTTGCGCGCCGAGGGCGCGCCGCCGGCGTGCCGCCGCCGCGGCACTGACCTCGTGATCTTCAATCCGGAAGGAAACTACTCTATGGCGACACCTTATCACAATCGTTACCTGCAGATCGATCTGAGCACTGGCGCCTGGTCGACCTTCAGCTTGCCGGAGGACGTGCTGGCGCGCTACGTCGGCGGCAAGGGAGTAGGGGCCTATTTATTGGCCCAGCATCAGGACCCGCGCGCTGAGCCGTTCGACCCTGGCAACCCACTGATCTTTGTGGCCGGGCCGTTGACCGGCACGCGCGCGCCGTCCATGCGCTCAGCGGTCGTGTTCCAGTCACCGGTGACTCGTTTGTTCACCGATTCTTACTACGGCGGGTTTTTTGGCCAGGAACTCAAGGCCGCCGGTTATGACGGCATGTTGATCACCGGTCAGGCCATCCATCCCTGCTACATCGAGATCGACGATGGTCAGGTGGCGATCAAGGATGCCGTGGGGCTGTGGGGACTCGACACATTCGAAACGTATGACGCGTTGCGGCCAGATTATCCCGAGCGCGAATGGCGGATCGCCTGCATCGGTCCGGCCGGGGAAAACCGGGTCAAATACGCGGTGATCGACTGCGATCCGCATCGCCAGGCGGGACGGGGTGGTGGCGGCGCGATGATGGGCGCCAAGCACCTGAAGGCCATCGTCGTCCGGGGCACGGGCGAGTTGAGCCTGACCGATCCCCAAGGTTTCAAGGCGTGCGTCCGGGCCACCGTGGGCAGCATGAACGAAAACGACTACATCAAGGGTTTCCGCGTCGGCAGCACTGCGGCGTCGATCCCCTGGGCCGACGTCGAGGGGTTGTTGCCCACCCGCAACTTCCAGCGGGGGAGTTTCCCCCTGGCCAGCGAGCTGGGCGACGAGGCGCAACGGGAAAAATACTGGGATCGCAACTTCGCGTGTGCCGCCTGTCCGGTGGCGTGCAGCAAAGAGGGCTCTTTGAAGGAGGGCCCTTACGCCGGCATGGCCGGCGACACGCTGGAATACGAGAGCGCGGGGATGTTGGGCGCCAACCTGGCCGTGGGCAAGACCGACGAGGCGATTTACCTGGGGCTGCTGTGCGACCGGCTTGGGCTCGACACAATTTCCGCCGGCTCTGTGCTGGGCTTTGCGTGCGAAGCGGTGGAGCGGGGCCTGCTGGACGCGGATGTGCGTTTTGGCGATATCGAGAGCCTGTCGGCCCTGGCCGATGACATCGCACATCGCCGTGGGGTGGGCGACCTGTTGGCCGAAGGCGTGCGCGCGGCCGCCGCGCAGATCGGCGCGGGCGCGGACTATTTCGCCATCCACGTAAAGGGGTTGGAGCTGCCAGCCTGGGGGCCGCGCGGGGTGCCGGGGATGGGGCTGGCATACATGACGGCCGACCGCGGCGGGTGCCACCAGCGCGCGTTCCCGATCCTCTACGAGGCGGGCGGCGAAACGTGGCAGGGGCAGAGCTACGAACGGCTGGCGCTGGACGGCAAGGCGCAACTGCTGGCCGAGGTGCAGAACCGCCTGGCCGGGCTGGACACGCTGATCACCTGCGACTTCGCCCGCTACGGCATCACCGACGAACAGTATCTCGACCTCTTCGCCTACGCGACCGGCCGCCGCCTGAGCCTCGCTGAGTTGTACACCCTTGGCGAGCGCATCTGGAACCTGACGCGGCTGTTCAATCTCAAGGCCGGCATGACCAAAGCGGACGAGGATCTGCCGCGGCGCTTCAAGGATGAGCCGTTGGCCGATGGGCCGGCTGCCGGACACTACTTCACCGATGCGGACATCGAGCGGCTGCGCTCCGATTACTACGCGGTGCGCGGCTGGGACGAGCACGGCGTGCCCAAGCCGGAGACGTTGCGCCGGCTGGGGGTCGTGTACCCGCACGCGTAGCGGGTCCGGCAGGGGCCCGGTCACAGACCCAATGTCACTAACATTCGCCCCTCGCTCGGGCCGGTCTCCTGACCGTGGCCCGCTCCGGTCACCCGATTTGGCTGCCCGGCGAGGCCTCCGGTGGCTCGGTCAGGAGACCGGCCACAGCTAGCGAGAGAAGTTAGTGGCATTCGGTCACAGACCAGCCCCAGCAAGACAACCCCGGCTCTGGCCGGTTTGTAACCGAGCCAGGGGGCACGGTCAGGAGACTGCATCGTGAGCGGCTCTTCTGAGCCTGTCGAACGGCGACCCCAGCAGGCACTTTCGCTCTGGCCGGTTTGCAACCGAGCCAGGGGGGGCACGGGTCAGGAGACCGACCCCAGCCGCTGGAGTATTCAGCTTCAATGCTTAAGGAGAATTGGCAAACATGGTAAACCTGCGTTCCTTTGAAGTGCCGACTGTCGTTAAGCACGCGCCCGGCGCGATCGAATGCCTGGCCGACGAGGTCAAGGCGCTGGGCGTCAAGCGGCCGATGCTGGTCACCGACCAGGGTTTGGTCAAGGCCGGCCTGGTGGCGCGCGCGACCGACGTCCTGAAGGCCGGTGGCGTTGACCACTTCGTCTTCGATGGTGTGGTGGCCAATCCGCCGATCAAACTGGTGGATGACGCCGCGGCGCTGTATGCCAGCGAGGGCTGCGACGGTCTGATCGGCCTGGGCGGCGGCAGCCCGATGGACACCGCGAAATCAATCGGCGTGGTGGCGACGAACGGTGGCTCGATCCTGGACTACGAGTGGGCCGATCCACAGCCGATCAAGAAGCGCATTCCGCCCCTGATCACCGTCCCGACCACG